>NZ_AJVB01000106.1:0-10214 GCF_000278445.1 Rhodococcus sp. R1101 | reverse complement strand
AACAGGGTGCGTTCGGAACCGAGCAACCGGTCGGCGATCCATGCCCCGAGAATCGTCGACAGATAGACCGTGCCGCCGTAGGCACCGACGATGGAGGTCGCGGCCACCTGGCTGATCCCCAACCCACCCTCGGATGCCGAGTAGTACAGGTAGTAGATCAGGATGCCCTGCATGCCGTAGAAGGAGAATCGCTCCCACATCTCGACACCGAACAGATTGGCCAGGGGCAGGGGCTGGCCGAAGAACCGATGGTCGGATCGGGACCCGGTCAGGGTGGGTGGTTCCAGCGTGGACATGATCTCCACTGTTGCACCGCGCAGGGCGCGAGCGCGAAATATTCGCATATCCCGCGGTCGCATTTCACACTTCGGGTGCGAGTGTGAGACCCGAGACCCGGAGAGACGTTATGCGTCGACCTTGCGGCGCTGGAGGAGTCCGACGACGAGACGCCAGCCCACCAGGAAGAGACCGAGGAAGATCGTGGCGACGATGATGAAGGCGGTCGCGGTGCCCTGGCCGGTGACGGCGCGCAGCAGCATGCCGACCACGAGGGTGCTCACCCACACCAGCAGACCGGTGGGGACGGCGGCGAAGGCGTCGAACTTGTCGCGGTAGAGCCATGCGGTGAGGAACCATCCGACGGTGAGACCACCGAGGAACGGCCACGCCGTTCCTGCGAGCCCCACGAGATCGAGCACTTCGTCGTGACTGGAACGACCGAGCACGGCGAATACGACGACGAGCACGACGTCGGCCACCAACGCCGGGATGTACTTCTTCACGGCTCCAGAGTAGCGGCGACGTGGAAGGAGCAGGAACGCCCGACGCGTGCTCTCGAGCACGATCCGGGCCGGTAGAGCCCGGAACGCCCCTCCCGGAGGAGGGGCGTTCCGCGTGTGAGGGGGCTCAGGCCTGCAGGCCGGCCTCGATCTCGAGAGTGATGGTGATCTTGTCGCCGACGACGGCTCCGCCACCTTCGAGCGGCATCTCGATGCTGATGCCGAAATCCTTGCGGTTGATGACGGTGGTGGCCTCGAAGCCGGCGACCGGACCCTGGCCCATGCCGGGGTTGACGCCGTTGAACTCGAGCTTCAGCTCGACCGGGCGGGTGACGCCGTGGAGGGTGAAGTCGCCCGTGACGATGTAGTCCTCGCCGTCGGCACGGATGCCGGTGGAGGCGAAGGTGGCGACGGGGAACTGCTCGGCGTCGAAGAAGTCGGCGGAGCGGACGTGCGCGTCGCGGTCGGCGTTCTTGGTGTTGATCGACTTCACGTCGATCTCGGCGTTCACCGATGCGGTGCCGTCCTCGGCGACGGTGATGGCGCCGGAGAAGTTCTCGAAGGTGCCGCGAACCTTGCTGACGACGAGGTGCCGGACGGTGAAGCCCACGTTGGAGTGGACGGGGTCGATGGCCCAGGTGCCGGTGGTCAGGCCGGGGAAGGTGGTGGTGGCGGTCGTCATGGTGGTCCTCCTCGATGATTAAACTTTCAACTTCTTGCCTGCAACCATGCCACCGAATAGTTGCTTGCGCAACTATATTGTGATGTGAATCACGCAGGTTCCGGATTCTCGACCGGGCGACGTCGCCGTTCCAGGGTGCTGCGCTCGTGTTCTGCGCGCTCGGCGATCGGGTCGATCTCGTCGCTGCCGTTGCCCCGGTACATCGCGGCGACCGTACTCCAGCCCGCCAGCGCGACGAACGCGAAGCTCACCATCCGGTACACGAAGACCGCGGCCAGCGACTGCGAGGCGCTCAACCCCGCAGCGGTGAGCGTCGCGATGAGGGTGCCGTCCACGAATCCCAGGCCGCCGGGTGCGAGGGGCACGCTCCCCACGGCCTTCGCCGCAGCGAACGCGATGAACAGGCCGGCCACGGACGGAGAGCCGCCCACTGCCCAGCACGCCAGTCCGAGGCACGCCACATCGGCCGCGCGGTGCACTGCCGACCACGCCACAGCGGCCACGCCGTCGCGACGGGCGAGTTCGACCGCCTCGAGTTGCGCGAGGGTGCGTTCGAAGACGTCGAAGCCGGTGCCCCTCGGCTTCCTCGTGACGCGATTGACCCGGTGGAGAACCCACGCGCCCGCCGACTCGATCGACGTGGGATTCTTCGCGACGTATCGCAGCCCGAACACCAACGCGACCGCCCCGGCGAGCGACAACACGAGGGTCACGGGGCTGATTCGGCTACCGACGGCGAACGCACCGATCATGCCCACCGACGCGAGCGTCGCCGCCGCGATGACGCCGGAGACGGCGAGCTGCCACGACGCGACCACAGGCGTCGCGCCCCACTTGCGCGTCTGCTTGTAGGTGAACGCGGTGGAGAAGACCGGCCCTGCCGGCAGGGTGACCGCCATGGCGGTGCTGCCGTAGATCACCGACGCCGAGCGCCAGTGCCCGACGCGTACTCCGCCTGCCCGGAGCAACCGTTGCTGCACCCCGGCGAAACCGCTGAGGGAAATCATCTGGGCCAGCACGCACGCGGCGAACCAGCCCCAGTGCATCTCGGTGACAGCGCGCCACGAGTCGCTCATCGTCGGCCACAGGTAGATCGCCTCGACGGTCAGCAGGGCGACGAGCGCGACTGCCGACACCCACTTGAGCCACCGGAACGAGCCCCGGCGCGGCGTGGCGTCGGGGCATGGAGGATCGTCGTGCGGCTGCGCCACGCTGTTCACCGTAACCGACCGCAGGGTCGCGGAGAGGGTGCCAGGGGCGTTCCGCCTCGTCGGCAGCTCCCGCGGAACGGGCCGTCACTCGTCCGTCGAACCCTCCGATTCGTCCGTCCGGTTCGCTCCTCCGGGAACACCGGGATAGCGAACCGGCCACGCGAGATGGGTCATCCGCCGCCTGCCGCGCAGCTGCACCTCGTCGCCGAGTTCCCAATGGCTGCGTTCCTCGTCGTCCGCGAAATACAGCGCGCTCGACGACGCGAGAACCCTGCTCGGACGCAGTTTCGCCAACTCGGTCAGACGCGAGGCCTCGTTGACGGGATCGCCGATCACCGTGTACTCGAAGCGCTCGGACGCGCCGATGTTACCGGCCACGGCGAGTCCCGCGGACACACCGATTCCCACGTCGAGCCCGGTGATCTCGTCGAGCGCGAAACGAAGTTCGCGTGCGGCCGCGAGAGCCGCCGTGGGGGCGTCCGGCCGGTCCAGGGGAGCGCCGAAGATCACCAGAGCGGCGTCGCCCATGAACTTGTTGACGAAGCCGTGGTGCCTGTCCACCACCTCCACGACGACACGGAAGAATTCGTTGAGCAGCTCGACGACCTCGTTCGGTGGTCGCTCGGCAGCCGTCGCCGTCGACCCCACCATGTCGACGAACAGCACCGCGACGTATCGGGTCTCGCCGCCGAGTTCGGTGCCGTACTGCAGGGCGCGGCGCGCGACGTCCTCACCGACGTGCTGACCGAACAACTCGCGCAGGCGCCGGCGCTCGTCGGACTCGGCCATCATCCGGTTGAAGCCGACCTGCAGGCGGCCGATCTCGCTGCCGTCGAACACCTCGACCCGCACCCCCGAAGCACCGCGCTGCACGCGTTCGATCGCCCAGCGCAACTGCTTGATGGGGTCGGAGATCTGCGCCGACGTGAGCAGTGACAGCACGAGGGCGAGGCCGATCGACGTCACGGCGAGCGCGAGAACGGACAGAGCCAGAGCGTCGGCGTCGAAGTCGGTGTTCGCGCTCAGCTGGGTCACGCACAGCAGCACGATCCCGGCGACCGGCATGAGCGTGCCCAGCCCCCAGGTCATGGCCAGGCGCGTGCCCACGCCCGGAGCCATCGTCCGGTCGAAGTTGCCCTCGCTCAGCGCCCGCGCGGCGACCGGCCGCAGGATGCGTTCGCCGAGCATGTAGGTGAAACCGAAGGTGCTGGTCGCGGCCATCGCGACGGTGACCGAGACCGCCACTGCGAGCGACGGCATCTCCTCGGCGGTGAGGAAGACGAACAGCACGCCGCCGAGCAGCCACAGGCCGAGGTGGACGATCGCCTGTCGCAGCGGGGCGTGCAGGGCCGCCATCTGTTCCGCCCGAGTGGGCGGGCCGCCGCGGAGCTGCCACCGCACGACAGAGCGCAGCGTGATCGCTGCGGCGCCGAGGCTCACGATGCCGGCGAAGACCAGGTACACCGCGAAGACCGCGAAGTTGCGGACGCGATCGGCGACGATCGCCTCGGTCTCGCTGATAGGGATCCCGTAGCGGACGAAGGCGAACACGAGCAGCGCGCCGAACAGATTCGAGGCGCCCATCGAGGCCATGTAGAGCGGCCAACGACTCCGCAGAGTGGCGGCGACAGCTCGGTACGACCTCAACACGACTTCAAATCAAACCACTGTGCGGACGGTCACAGTGTGGGGCGGTCACCGTAGGGGGTGCGGAGTGGTTGGATTCACTCGCCACCTACCGAGACGAAAGGTGCGAAACGTACAGATGAGATCGTCTCCGACCGGTCCCGATGCGGATGCACCCTTGTGGCGGGCCGCCCAGGTGTTCCGGCTCGTGACCGTCGTATACGCCGTGGGATCGCAGTTCTCGACCGTCGTGAACTACACCCGTCCGGGTCTGTCGTGGTTCTTCGTCGGGGTACTCGTGGCGTGGTCGATCGTCTCGGCGATGCTGCTCTCCCACCGGGTACGTCTGCGCCGGACGGTCACCGCGGTGGACCAGATCCTCGCCGTGGCCCTGATGGCGGCCACCAGGCTGGTCGCCGACCACGACTGGTACAGCAACCACCAGACCATGCCGACCACGTTGTGGGTCGCCAACGCCGTGCTGTCGGCGGCGATTCTCGGCGGTCCTCTCACCGGCATCGGATCGGCGCTGCTGATGTCCGTCGTCAGCGCGGTCGTGCGCGACCAGATCACTCTGGATCTGTGGCGGGACGCGACGGCGCCCGTGCTCGTCGCGTGCGGCGTGGCGATGGGATTCGCGACCACCGCCGCGCGCAGCGCGCACCGGCAGCTCGAGCAGGCCGTGCGGGTCGCAGCCGCCACCGAGGAACGGGACCGGCTCGCCCGTCAGGTGCACGACGGAGTGCTGCAGGTGCTCGCCCTCGTGCAACGGCGCGGACTCGAGCTGGGCGGGGGCGCGACGGAACTCGCGGAGCTGGCACGGGAGCAGGAGGCCGCGCTGCGGCAGCTGATCTCCGAACAGGACACGCATGTCGACCGCGGTGGCGAGGACGCCGACCTCACAGCCCTCGTGCGGGCCCGCGCCGGTACCGCCGCGACCGTGTCCGCGCCGGCCGATCCGATCATGATCCCCCGCGACCGGGCCGAGGAACTCGCGGCGCTCACGACCGCGGCCCTGTCCAACACGCACTTGCACGCCGGTGCCGGAGCCGCCACGTACATCCTTCTCGAAGATCTCGGCGACGAGCTCGTCCTCAGCATCCGGGACGACGGTGTCGGGATCGGGCCGGGCCGACTCGACGAAGCTCGCGACCAGGGACGCATGGGGGTGTCCAAGTCGATCGTCGGGCGCGCGGAATGGCTGGGCGGCGTCGCGCTGCTCGACAGCGCCGCAGGCGAAGGAACCGAATGGGAGATCCGGGTGCCGAAGGGGGAAACGAATGGCGGAGATCAACACGGAAGCACACGAGAACACCGCACACGAACGTCGTGCCGTCAGCGTGATGGTGGTCGACGACCATCCCATCTGGCGCAACGCCGTCGGACGTGACCTCGAGGAGGCCGGGTTCGTCGTGGTCGCCGAGGCCGACGGTGTCGCGAGCGCCGCGCGACGCGCCGCGGTCGTCCGCCCCGACGTCGTGCTCATGGACATGGCGATGCCCGACGGCACCGGTACCGAGGCGACCCGCGCGGTCCTCGAGGTCTCCCCGGACAGTCGGGTGCTCGTCCTGTCGGCGTCCTCCGAACGGGACGACGTCCTCGGTGCGGTCAAAGCCGGGGCGTCCGGCTATCTCGTGAAGAGCGCCTCGGTGCACGAACTCGTCGACGCGGTCCTCGCCACCGCGCGGGGCCGGGCCGTCTTCACCCCCGGGCTGGCCGGGTTGGTGCTCGGTGAGTACCGCCGCATGTCGAACGACGTCGGCGACAGGCTCCCGCCGCCCACCCTGACCGGGCGCGAAACGGAGGTGTTGCGGCTGGTCGCGAAGGGTATGTCGGCGAAACAGATCGCCGCGCGGTTGACACTCAGCCACCGCACGGTGGAGAACCATGTCCAGGCGACGCTACGCAAACTGCAACTCGCCAATCGGGTCGAACTCACCCGGTACGTCATCGAGCAGGGTCTCGAGTGACTGCTGAGGCATACCGAGTGTCCCGTTAAGCTCGTGGGCATGGAACCGAGGGATCTGCGGGTGTCGGACGCCGAGCGCGAGCACGTCGGCGAACTTCTCCAGCGGGCGGTCGGGCAGGGAATGCTCTCGCTCGGCGAGTTCACCGAACGGATGGACACCGTCCTCGCCGCCAAGACCCGAGGCGATCTGAACCAGGTGCTCGTCGACCTGCCGGGCATCCAGATCCGTCCCGAGTTCCAGGAACAGAATCTTCCGGGGATATCGCAGGCGTCCTACCCCGCGCCGACCGCAGCGGCGTTCCCCGCGCCCGGCCAGGCTGCTCCTCTGGTGATCAAGGGGCGTGTCTCCAGCGTCGAACGGAAGGGCCGCTGGCACGTGCCGCCCGCCATCGCCCTGGACACCGTCGCGTCCTCGGTGACCCTCGATCTCACCGAGGCGGTGATGCAGACGCAGGTGGTGCGGATCGATGTGAGCGACTATCTCAGCTCGATCAGCATCGTGCTGCCCGCCGAGGCCACGGCAGACGTCAACGGCGTCGAGAATGTCGCGTCGAGTGTGTCGTCCAAGGTGCGTGGCGGGGCGCCGTACGGACCGCTGCACGTCGTGGTGACCGGCAAGGTTCGCGGTGGAAGCCTCAACGTGACGCATCCGCTGTCCACGAGACTGCGCAAGTTCTTCAACGGCAACTGAAGTCCGACAACACCCGAGGCGACCCGCGAGCGGGTCGCCTCGAGTCGTTTCGGACGTCAGTCGCGACGCTGCCGGGCGATCAGTTCGCTGACGCTGATCGAGCGGCCACCGTCGGGACCGTGGCGTCCGCGGCTGCGTGAATCCGCGTCGTTCTGTTCCTGCTGCGAGTCGTCCGCTCGTTGTTCCGGTCGCTCGGCACCCCCGGAGCGGGGCGGTTGCTCAGGACCCCGGGACCGCGAGGGCAGAGGCGGACGAGGGGTGCTCTGCGTGGGCGGCTGCATGCCCTGGGTGGGCGGCTGCTGCGTTCCCGGCACGGGCGGCCGGGCCGGTCCCTGTGCCGGCAATCGCGGTCCTTCAGGCCTCGGCGGACGCTGTGCCTCCGGGACGGAAGGTCGCTGGGGTTCCGGCGCCGGGGAACGTTGCGCTTCGCGTGCCGGCGGACGCGGTCCGTCCTGTGCGGGCCGCCGCCGCGGCGCGGGAGGCTCCCCGCCGGGCGAGGTGCGGCGCAACTGCGACAACCAGTTCTCGATCGCCTGCGGGTCCCGTCCCCGGCCGGTGCCGGACTCGCTCGGACGCGACGCCGGGGCACCGGGCAGAGGCTCCGAATCGCCCGGGACAACAGGTGGCCGGACGAAGGACTGCGGCAGCGGCGGCGGAACCTCCCCGCGCTGACGGCGGGGGAGCGGCGGCACGGCCGACGTCGGCGACGGTTCGGATGCCCGGCTTCCGGGTGTCTCGGACGCACCGCGCTGTGTGGGATCGAGCGCACCGCGCTGTGTGGGATCGAGCGCACCGCGCTGTGTGGGATCGAGCGCACCGCGCTGCGTGGGATCGAGCGCACCGCGCTGTGGCAGCGACATGCCGTTCCGCTCGTCCACCTGCGTCCGATCCTCCGCGCGACGTCGCGGTTCCGGTACCGGCCGCGACGGACGTCCCGGACCTGCAGCGGGCGGCGCCGGACGGCTCGCCGGCATGGGACGGCCGGTCGCGGGTGGCACCCGCTCGCCGTTCCGAGGTGCGGGGGACGACCCGCAGCGGGCGCTGCGGGACGGACAGGGGGACGACCGGGCGTCTGGCGGCGCACCGGCGGCGGCGTGAGATCTCGGAGTTTGCGCTGTTCGGAAGCCGGACGCGGCGGAGCGATCTTCGGCAGCGGCTGCGTGAGGTCGGAACCACCCTCGAAGGCGCCCGGGAAGCGATGCGCACCTGTGGCCGCGACCGTCGCCGGACCGAACATGCCGACGGTGATCAGCTCGGGAACGTCCTGGGGCATCAGTTCGTCGGCGAGGATGGGTTCGCCCAGGCCGATCTTCTCCTGGATGCGTTTCATCCATGCCGGAGCCCACCAGCAGTCGTCCCCGAGCAGCTTCATCACGGCGGGCACGAGGAACATGCGGATGACGGTGGCGTCGATGATCAGCGCGGCGATCATGCCGAACGCGATGTACTTCATCATCACCAGTTCGGAGAACCCGAAGGCGCCGGTGACGACGATGAGGATCAGGGCTGCCGCCGTGATGATGCGGCCGGTGTGGGCGGTACCGATGCGGATGGACTCGGTGGTGCTCGCCCCCATCGACCTCGCCTCCACCATTCTGGAGAGCAGGAACACCTCGTAGTCGGTCGACAGGCCGTACACGATCGCGATGATCAGCACGAGCACCGGCGACATGATCGG
The DNA here is from genome assembly GCF_000278445.1 of Rhodococcus sp. R1101. NCBI lineage: Bacteria > Bacillati > Actinomycetota > Actinomycetes > Mycobacteriales > Nocardiaceae > Rhodococcus > Rhodococcus sp. R1101. The sequence continues at coordinate 1,578 of NZ_AJVB01000106.1, read as the reverse complement.
TCCCGGCGTGAAGTTGAGCAGCCCGGCGCCGTGGCCGTCGATGAAGATCCAGGTGAGGATGCCGAGGGTCGAACCGAGACCCAGGGCGCTCATCAACACCGCCTTGACCGGCAGCACGAGCGAGCCGAAGGCCAGGAACATCAGCAGTGTCGTCAGCAGGACGACCACCACGACCATCAACGGCAGGGTGTCGAGCAGGGCTGCGATCGAGTCCTGTTCGATCGCCGGTGTGCCGCCGACGAGCACTTCGACGCCCTCGGGCCATTCGGCCGCGTGCAGATACTCGATGGTGTCGGCAGACTCGTTGCGGTCGGTCAGACCGGCCTTGAGTACGCGGACGCCGTCCTTCGCCGGGCCGGTGATCGTGAATTTCTCGACGAGACCGGGAGCCTCGCTGGCCGTGGTGATGATCTTGTTGAGGTCGCCGCCCTCGGCGCCGCGGACGACGAGCTTGACCGGTTCGGCGCGCTGGCCGGGGAACAGTTCGTCGAAGGTCTCCTGCGCCACACGCGTGGGGTGCTCGGGCGGCAGGTAGGTCTCGTTGATGCCACCGAACTTGATGCCGGTCAGCGGCATGATCAGCAGCAGCAGGCCGATGACCGTCGGGATGGTCACCTTCATCGGGTTGACCATCACCCAGCGGCACAGGCGGCCGAGGAAGCTGTTCTCGACCTGCTCGTTCGACTGGATCTGCCCGAAACGCTTCATGCCGAACTTGTCGATGCGCTTGCCGAGGATGCTCAGGATGGCGGGCAGGATCGTGATGGACAGCAGGGCGGCCAGCGACACCGCCGAGATCGCGCCGTAGGCGACCGACTTGAGGAAGCCCTGGGGGAACAGCACGAGACCACCGAGGCTCGTGACGACCATGGTCGCCGAGAACACCACCGTGCGACCTGCGGTCACGACGGTGCGCCGCACCGCTGCGCGCGTGTCGTAGCCCTCGGCGAGTTCTTCGCGGAATCTCGACACCATGAACAGGCCGTAGTCGATCGCCAGGCCCAGACCGATGAGCGAGACGACCGGCGCGACGAACGAGTTGACCTCGGTGAAGTTGGTGATCAACCGGACGATGCCGTTCGCCGCGACGATCGTCAGGCCGCCGGTGATCAACGGCAGCGCGGCTGCGACGACACCGCCGAAGACGAAGAACAGCAGGATGCCGACCGCGGGGATCGCGAGGATCTCCATGCGCTTGATGTCGTTGGCCATCGTGTCGTTGAGCGCGCCGGAGATCGGTTGCAGGCCGGCGAGCTGCACGTCGATACCGTCGACGGCGAACTCGTCCTTGACCTCGCGGAAGTTGCCGGTCAGTTCCGTGTCGTCCTCACCGGCGATGGCGACCGACGCGATCGCGTGCTGACGCGACGGATCGGCCAGCGACGGCAGCGACGGCGCGTCGTCGGTCGGCCAGTACGCACCGTTGATCTTGAGAATTTCGTCGGGGTGCTCGGCGACCAGTGAGTTCAGGCTGTCCGTGACCTTCGCCGCGAACTCGGGATCGTCGACCGTCCTGCCCTCGGGCGCCGTGTAGAGCACCAGAACGTCGCCCGCGGTATCGCGGCCGAAGGTGCCGTC
>NZ_AJVB01000105.1:0-10229 GCF_000278445.1 Rhodococcus sp. R1101 | reverse complement strand
TGTGCCCCGCACGACGCGCTCGCGTTGCAGGAACGCCTGTGACCGGGCGTCCACGAGGAGGACAGGAGATCGCTGTGTGGCCCGACCACTGGCCGAGAACGCCGCGGGAGATCGCGGCGGCCACCGCCGATGCGCTCGCCGCCGTCCACAGCGAGTCGGCCGAGCCCTTCGACGAGGCGGTCGCGGTGCTGGCGGACCTGCCCTACGAGCAGGTCACGGCCGTGCACGCGGGCATGGTCCGGGAGTTGCTCGAAGAACTGCATCCCGACGGCCTGGCCGGTGAAGACGTGCAGGCGGTGCTCGAACGCTCCGTCCGCTCCGGACTGCGATGGGTGCCGTCGCTCGAACCCGATGCCGTCGTCGCCGTGCTCACGGGTGCGCTCGGTGTGTCCGATCCCGACGCCGAACGTCCGAGGATCCGTCCCGAGCAGTATCTGGCGGCCGGGTTGCTCGTGGTGGCCGACCTCGTCGCTGCGCGCCGCGCGGCTCCCGAGGCGTACCTGCGCCGCGCCGTGAGCGAGATCGAACGGGCCGAGACGCACGAGATGCCCTGACCGTCGTCGGTGTTCAGTGCGGGTAGTGGTTCTCGACGTTGCGGACGACTCTGCGCAACAGGTCGGACAGGGTCTGCAGTTCGTCGTCGCCGAGTCCTTCGAGCATCTGCCTCTCGCGTGCCAGTCGCCGGGGGAACTCGGCCTCGACCAGTGCGCGGCCTTCGTCGGTGAGGGTGAGCAGCACGACGCGGCCGTCGCGCTCGAGTCGTGTGCGTTCGACGAGACCGAGGGTGGCGAGTCGCTCGGTGTGCTTCGTGGTGGACGCACCGGAGATGCCCGTGATCGAGGTGACCTCGCTGGCACGTAACGGATGGTCGCTGCGGGCGAGCGCGCTGAGCACCTCGAACTCGCTGCGGCTGATGCCGCTCGGTTCGAGTTCCCGATCGAAACAGGTGAGTGCGAGCGACCCGATGCGGGTGATGCGGCCGATCACGTCGATGGGTCGGAGGTCGAGGTCGGGGTAGTGAGCGGTCCATCCGAGACGTACGCGATCGACGAAATCGGGCTGGGGTGTCTCGGAGGGCATGTGGCAAGTCTAACGGCAGCGGACGAACAATTTCATAGATATTTTACTAGTGAAGTAATAAGGTGGACGGATGCTCGACCGCCGACTCGACGACCGCCCTCAGCTCCGTCACACCCGGGGAGCGCTCGCGCATCCACTGTCGGTGAGTGCGTGGAAGGACGCCCTCGAGGTGCGTCACGGCGACCCGACCGTGGCCGTCGCGCTCCGTGTGGGATTCGCGACGATGCTCGCTCTCGTCGGCGGTGGTCTGCTCGGTTACGCGCAGGTGGCCGGTTTCGCCGCCCTCGGCGCACTTACCAGTGCCTTCCTGAGATACGAGCCGTATCCGCGTCTCGCGGTGCGACTTCCGTGGGTCGGTCTCGGCATCGTCGGGTACACCGCGTTCGGGGCTGCGCTCGGCGCGATGGGCGCTCCACTGTGGGTGCAGATCGTCGTGCTCTCAGTGGGTTCGGCCGTCGCGTACTGGGTGTTCACGGCCTTCTCCCTCATGGGCCCCGGTCCGGTGATCCTCATCTTCGCGGCCGCCGGCGCCGCCGGTTTCTCCGACGGATGGGGAGATGCGGGCCTGGTCACCGCCGTTGCGGCGATCGGTGCGCTGCTCGGATACGTCGTGGCGATGCTGCCCGCGCTCTCCCATCCCCACACGCCCGCTCGTCTCGCGGTCGCGCGTGCCCTCGCGGCGGTCTCCGCCGTCGAAACCCGCGGTGCGGAAGCCGTTCCCGTAGCGCGGCAGAGCATCCGGAAGGCGCGCGAGACCGTCGCGCTCAACGCTCCGCGGCGTCCGGACGTCCATGTCCACGAACTGGCCGCCCTGCTCGACGCGGCGGAGACGGTACTCGACAGCGGGCCGCACGACACCTTCCGCGCGCGCCGCGACGACTTCACCCGATTCGAGTCGGAACTTCGGAAAGCGCGGCGCGACATCGAGATTCCACGCGTCGATGTCGAGGGGCAGCCGGTGCTGCCGACGCCGCCCGGCTTCGTCCGTGAAGGATGTGGTCGTCTGCTCGACCGCCTCGTGCTGATCGGAGCGGCCCGGATCTTCGTGGCGTCGTTGCTCGCCGCGTCGCTCGCCGCACTGATCGGGCTCGACCATCCGTTGTGGGCTGCGATGGGTGCCCTGGCGGCGCTGCAAGGACTGAACTACCGCAACACCGTTCAGCGCGGAATCCAGCGTCTGATCGGAAATGTCGGCGGTGCGATGATCGCTGCCGCGCTGCTCGCGCTCGATCCGGGCTACTGGCCGGTGGTCGCGGCCGCCGTGCTGTTCCAGACGCTCACCGAACTCACGGTGACCCGGAACTACGGGCTCGCCTCGGTCGGGGTCACGACGATGGCGTTGCTCCTCACCGGTCTCGGGCAGCACGCGGGTCCGGGCCTCGCCGTCAACCGGGTCGTCGACACCGTCATCGGCGTGGTCGTGGGCGTGATCGTCGCTGCGGTGACCATCCGACGCGACGACCGGCACCATCTCGTCGCGTGACGAGACGGCACCGGTCGTCGGTGGTGCTCATGGCCTGCCGCCGGAAAGCGGCGGGGTGATGCTCAGGAGTGGGCGGCTTCGAACCGCTCGAGGATGTGCCGCGGGATCCGGCCGCGCGAGCTGACGTCGTAACCCTTGTTACGAGCCCAGTGTCGGATCGCGGCCAGTTGCTCCGGCGACCGAGTGGGCGGAATCGCCTTGTGGGTTCCTGCCGTCCGTGTGCGGGCTCGTGCTGCCGTCTTCTTCGGCGTGATGGTGCGGGTGGTCGACGCGGGCTTCGCAGGTGCCTTCTCGTGAAGCCACGGGCGGAGTACCGCCAGGAACTTGTCTGCGTTCGCCGGCCGCAGGTCGATTTCGTACTCGTCGTCGTCGACCGTGATGCGGAACGACTGCGCCAGGCCGTCCATGATCGGTTGGCCGTCGATATCGTCGAAATATTGGACGCGCACTTTCTGTGCCACGTTTTATCTCCTTGTCCCCGAACTGTGCGCTGTCGACGCTAGTTCTTACTCGGGGGTAGGCTCAAATCGCGAATGTACGATCCCACTCGCTCGACGAAATGATCGAAGAACTCGGCCGGGCGGGTGCCCGCCACGATAACCGCGTTCGGCGTCCTCTGCCACATACCGGACAGATCGGCGACCGTCGTACCCCGGGTGAGCCGCCCGTCGAGTTCGACGTCGACCGTCGCGGGCCGGGAGGTGTAGGGAACCGCGCCCAGCGCGACCGCCGCGGCGAACGGGTCGTGCACATGCGCGAGGAAGCCCAGGCCCTGATCACGATGGAACTCCATGTAGAACCGCAATGCGTCGGAGATGTGGCGGACGAGAGGGACATCGGCCGTCGACCGCGTACCGCGCGGGGCGTCCGGGGAGAGTTCCCCCGAGCGGGGCACCCCGACGACGTCCCCGATCCGCGCGACATGCTCGGGGTACATCTCGATCGACTCGGTGACGTCGAGCGGGCACACGATCGGCCGCCGGTCCGGAGGCACGATCGAGAAGGCGTCGAACACGACCTTGGCGGCCTCCGGATCCACCGCGACGTTCCATTCCGAGGTCGGTGTCGTATTACCCGGATGGTGGAAACATCCACCCATGATCACGAGGCGACGCAACCGCGCCGGCAGCCCGGGGTCGATACGCAGGGCGAGCGCGAGATTGGTGAGCGGACCGGTGACGAGCCCGGTGAGCTCCCCCGGATGCTCGCGGGTGAGATCGACCCACGCCTGCGCGGCCGATCGCGACGACCGCGAGCGCGACGCAGCGGGAAGTTCCGCGTACCCGATCCCCTGCGGACCGTGGGTGTCCTCGGTGGTCATCAGCGGCGCGACCAACGGAACCTGCGATCCGGCAGCCACTTCGATGTCCGGCCGGCCGCACACCTCGAGCCACGACAGGGTGTTGGCGGTGACCTGGTCCACCGGCACGTTCCCCGCCGTGCACAGGGCGGCGACGATCTCGGCTTCCGGGCTCGCGACGAGATAGAGCAGGGCGAGGGCGTCGTCGATGCCGGTGTCGACGTCGACGATCAGGCGGGTACGGGTGGCCGGAACATCGGGTTCGTGTACGTGCACGATCCCATCTTGGGGCATCCCGATGAGCGCGCCGCGTCCGGTGCTGGGAGAATTTTCGAATGCACGAGCGTGAGAACCGCGGTTATTTCACCGAGGACGACGGTGTCTACCTGCCGACGAAGTACGCGACCAGTCCGTGGTCGGACACGATGCTCAACGGGCCGTGTGTGAGTGGCCTGGTGGCGCGTGAGCTCGAGATCCACCATGCCGTCGAGGGTTTCGTCCCGTCCCGGTTCACGCTCGATCTCTTCAGGCCGGTGCGCAACGAGCCGATCACCTTCACCACCACCCGGGTGCGCGACGGCAACCGCATCCGCGTCGCCGACGCGAACCTGATGCAGGGCGGTGAGGTGTCGGCGCGCGCGACGCTCACCTTCCTCCGTAAGTCGGCACCGCCGCCCGGATCGGTGTGGATGCGTGGTGCGTCCCCGACGCCTCCGCCCGGTTCGCCGGAGACACAGCCGGGACCGCTCGAGTACTCGTCGTGGTACGGCAGCGACGGCCCGGGATGGACGCGGGTGCGGTCGGAACACCAGAACTCCGATCGCAAGCGCCTGTGGTCGCGGCAGCTGTCGATCATCGTCGGTGAGGAGCTGTCGCCGTTCGTCAACACCGCGACCGTCGGTGAGGGCACGTCGTTCGTGACCAACTGGTCGGACAAGGGCGTCGGCTACATCAATTCCGATGTCACCCTGGCACTGTCCCGTCTGCCGGAAGGACCGGAGGTCGGTATCGAGGCCGACAACCACATCAGCAGCGAGGGCGTCGCGGTCGGCACGGCGGTGTTGTTCGACCGTCTCGGCGCGTTCGGCACCGGTGTGGTCACGGCGCTCGCGAATGCGCAACGGCAGGTCGATTTCGGCTGATCCGAACAGGAGTGATGTCATGCGCGTACGGCGGATCGTCGACCTGACCCACGTGATCTCCCCGGACATCCAGATCTATCCCGGGGATCCGGCACCGACGTTCACACCGCACGCCACCGTCGAGACCGACGGATTCGACCTGATGCGCATCGACATGGGATCGCAGACCGGCACCCACGTCGACGCGCCCCGGCACGTGCGCAGCGGCGGCGCCGCGATCGACGCGGTACCGCCGGATGTCTTCGTCGGACGCGGTGTGGTGCTCGACGTGCGCGCTCGTGTCGAGGCCGGTTCGCTCGTCACTGCCGACATGTGGAGCCGGTGCACGATCGGTCCCGGGGACATCGCGCTGGTCCTCACCGGGTGGTCGCGGTATTTCGGCACCGATCGGTATTTCGACCATCCGGCCGTGAGCGTCGACGCGTGCCGGTGGTTGCTCGACCGCGGGGTCCGCACCCTCGGGATCGACGCGCCGAGCGTGGACCCTACGGGTGACGAGACGCTCGCGGCGCATCACGTGCTCGCCGAGGCCGGCGCGATCATCTGCGAGAACCTGCGCAATCTCGAAGCGATCGACTTCGCGGATCCGCTCGTGTCGTTGCTGCCGATCCCGTTCGCCGGTGTCGACGGGGCCCCGGTGCGGGCGGTCGCGATGCAGATCGAGAAGTGACCGTCCCGCACCCGGGAGGTCGAGAACCGTCCGCAGAAAACCGGCCCGGCTATCGGCCGAGTGCCGTCGTGAGCGAGGACAAGTGGTCGCGGGTGACGGCGGCGGCGGTCACCCCGTCACGGTCCGCGATGGCGTCGTAGATGCGTCGGTGGGTATCGTGGTCGGCGTCGTCCCCGTGGGTGCCGCGCGTGCGGAGCATTTCGATCATGGCGTGACGGTTACGGGGGGTGAAGCCGTCGAACAGGTCGAGAAGGATCGGGTTGTGTGCGGCGACCACGATGGTGCGGTGGAAGACGATGTCGGTGTCGACGTGTTCCTCGATGGCCGTGCGATGGGTTTCGCGTTCCCGCAGTGACTTCTTCAATGCCCGCAGTTCGGCGGGGGTGCGGCGCGCGGCGGCAAGGGCCGAGGCCTCGACCTCGACGGCGATGCGGGCCTCGATCACGGCGAGGATGTCGGCGCGCGCGACCGTGCGCGTCCAGTCCTCGGGTGCGTCGAGAGCGGTGACGAACACGCCGGCGCCCTGCCGGGTGGTCAGGATGCCGCGTCCGGCGAGCTGACGGATCGCTTCGCGGACGGTGGAGCGGCCGACGCCGAGCTGCGGAGCCAGCGTCGTCTCGCCGGGCAGCTTGGCGCCGAGCGGCCATTCTCCGGATCGGATGCGCTCGAGGAGCAGTTCGGCGGCCTGGTCGGCGAGAGGCTCGCGGCGGACGACGGTCATGGTTCCATCATCGCAGAGTCGCCTACTCCTCTACTTGTCTGAGGAGTTATGTTAGCCTTCGGGCATGCGCTCCTTCGCGTTCCTTCTCCTTCGCCGCCACGGCGGGGCCTAGCCGGACCGGCTCCCCGTCGTGGAGTCGAACACGCGCCGGTCCCTCGTAACGACGATCGACGAAGGACTTCTCCGATGAGCACCAGCACGTTCCCGCGTATCTCCACTCCTGCCGGTCCGGTTCCTGCCGACGCCCCCGTCTGGAACAGGCAGCGGCACTCCGCCATGTCCTCACATCGCTACCGCGATGTGTACTCCCGCGTGGAGGTTCCACTGACGCAACGGAACTGGCCCACACAACGTCTGACCGCGGCCCCGCTGTGGGTGCCGGTGGACCTGCGCGACGGCAACCAGGCACTGGCCGAACCGATGGATCCCGGCCGCAAACGCCGCTTCTTCGAGCTGATGGTCGCGATGGGGTACAAGGAGATCGAGGTCGGTTACCCGTCCGCCTCGCAGACCGACTTCGACTTCGTGCGCCTGATCGTCGAGACCGACATCGCGCCGCCGGACGTCACCATCGTGGTGTTCACCCCGGCACGTCGCGACCTCATCGAGCGGACGGTGGAATCCGTCCGGGGTGTCCGCAACGAGGTCGTCGTCCACATGTACACCGCGACCGCTCCCACCTGGCGCGAGGTCGTCCTCGACCGCGACCGTACCGCGCTGACGGAACTGATCGTCGCCGGTGGCCGCGACGTCCTGGAACTGGCCGGCGACCTGCCGAACGTGCGGTTCGAGTTCTCACCCGAGGTCTTCAACCTCACCGAACCCGACTACGCGCTCGAGGTGTGCGACGCGATCACCGAGTTGTGGGACGCGACCCCCGAACGGCCGGTGATCGTGAATCTTCCGGCCACCGTCGAGATCGCGACCCCGAACGTCTATGCCGACCAGATCGAGTACATGCACACCAACCTGGCGCGACGCGACGCGGTGATCCTGTCCGTGCACCCGCACAACGATCGCGGCACAGGTATCGCGTGCGCCGAACTCGCCGTCCTCGCCGGGGCGCAGCGGGTCGAAGGGTGCGTGTTCGGCAACGGGGAACGCACCGGCAACGTCGACATTGCGACACTCGCACTGAACCTCCACGCACAGGGCATCGATCCGATGATCGATTTCTCCGACATCGACGAGATCCGCCGCACCGTCGAATACTGCAATCGCATCGAGATCCACCCGAGGCACCCGTATGTCGGCGACCTGGTGCACACCGCCTTCAGCGGCACTCATCAGGACGCGATCAGGAAAGGGTTCGCCGAGCACCGGGCACGCGCCGTCGCCGAGGGCCGTCCCGAGTCCGAGATCGATTGGCGAGTACCATATCTGCCGATCGATCCCGCCGACATAGGACGTACCTACGACGCGGTGATCCGTGTCAATTCGCAATCCGGTAAGGGCGGGGTCGCCTACCTGCTCGAGAGCGAATACGGCATCGAAATGCCGCGTCGGCTCCAGATCGACTTCACTCGCCACGTGCAAGACCACACCGACACCAGCGGCGGGGAGGTCACTGCGACCGAACTGTGGGAGATCTTCGACGCCGCATATCTCGCACGGCCGGACGTCCCGGGTGCACCGGTGCTGCGCGCCTTCGACGTGACCGACGCGGGCACCACGATCACGCTGGGTGTCGACGGCACCGAACACCGCAGTGCCCATGAGGGCGTGGGTCCCGTCGAAGCATCGGCCGACGCTCTCGCCCGTCTCGGCATCGATATCGAGGTGCTCGGCCTCCATCAGAGCAGCGTCGGCACCGACGCACTCACCCTGATCGAATTCCGCAGCGGCGACGACACACGGTGGGCAGCGGGGCGTCACCGCTCCGTGCTCACCGCGAGCCTGCACGCGGTCGTCCGTGCTGCCGCCTGCATCCCGAGGCCACTCAGGACAGCTGGGTCACCACGATCCGTGTGACGCCGTAGAAGGCTGTACCCGCCGTGACGATCGCGAACAGTGCGATCCATACGGCCGCCGGAACGCGGGTGAGTCCGCGCAACTGGTCGGCGTCCGAACCCCGGCCGCGACCGCGCGAATGGGTGCGGGCGAGTTCGAGGACCGGGCGGGTCGCGCCGAGGAGCAGGACCCATGTGATCAGGTACGCCGCGGTGTACCGGACGATCGGGTCCCCGAGATAGGCGGCCGCACCGACGAGCGCACCCGCGATCACCACCGAGACGAATCCGTACAGATTGCGGATCAGCAGCAACAGGACGGCGAGCGCGGCGAGGATCGACCACAGCACCGCGGCGGGCCGATCCAGGGTCAGCAGCGTCGCCGCCGCGAATCCCAGCACGGCCGGACCGGTGTACCCGGCGAAGGTGGTCGCGACCATGCCGGGGCCTCGCGGGTTGCCGGACGACACCATCACCCCCGAGGTGTCGCTGTGCAGACGGATGCCCGACAGCTTTCGGCCCACGAGCGCCGCGACCAGCGCGTGCGACCCCTCGTGCGCCTGCGTGACGACATGGCGGGTCTTCAACCACAGCGGCCGAACGGTGACGAGCACGAGTGCGACGATCGCCGTTCCGACGACGACCATCGTCGGAGCGGGCTCGTCGACGGTCGACACGGCCTGCCAGGCGGAGGACACGACCTCCGTGAACGAGGTGGACACAGATCACCTTCCTCCGGGCCGGGCGCCGAGACTTCCGGCCCGGCGATAGCCTGATGAGCATGCCCGACCGCCGTACCCTCGAGATCCGCGCGGGTATCAAGGACTCCTGGGCCGTCGGGCTGGGACTGATCCCGCTGGGGCTCGCGTTCGGTGTGGTTCTCACCCAGGGCGGGTTCGAATGGTGGTGGGCGCCGATCTTCTCCACCGTCATCTACGCGGGGTCGATGGAGTTCCTCGCGATCGGTCTGATCGCGGCGGTCACGCCGCTCGCCTCGGTCGTCGCGGCGACGCTGCTGGTGAACTTCCGGCACGTCTTCTACGGCCTGTCGTTCCCGCTGCACCGCATCCGCAGCCGGCTCGGGCGTCTCTACGGCGTCTATGCGCTCACCGACGAGTCGTACGCGATCGTCGCCCCCAAGGCACGTGAGCCGCTCTCGGGTACCCGCATCCTCACGGTCCAGGTGATCTGCCAGCTGATGTGGGTCGTGTCGGGCACGATCGGCGCGTTGATCGGGGCAGTGCTCCCCGACGGGCTCGCCGGACTCGAGTTCGCCCTCACGGCACTGTTCGCGGTGCTTGCGATCGATGCCTTCCGCGCCAACCGCGACGTGCCGGCGCCGGTGCTCGCGCTGGTCTGCGGTCTCGTCGCATTGCTGGTCGCGAAAAGCCAGATGCTCGTCGTCGGGCTCGGGTTGTTCGTGGTGTGCCTGTTCGTGCGGTTCGTCTACCGGAACAAGGTGGCCCGTGCCTGAGTCGGTGCCCGGCGCCGGATACGTCCTCGGCGCTCTGGCGGTGATGTTCGTCGTGACGGTCGCGTTGCGCGCGGCGCCGTTCCTCGCGTTGTCGGCGCTGAAGAACTCCGCCTTCGTCGATTTCCTGGGCCGTACGATGCCCGCGGGCGTCATGGTGATCCTGGTGATGTACACACTGCGTGACGTGGGGGAGTCGACCTGGCTACCCGCGAGCGTCGGTCTCGCGGGCACGATCGCGGTGCATCTGTGGCGACGCAACGCCGCGCTGAGCACCGTTGTCGGGACGGGTCTCTATCTCGTCGCGTCGGCGTTCTGGACCTGAACCGGCGCGGCGACGGTCTCCTCGCGCTCGACGGCGTTCTCGGCGCCGGGGCGACGATGGCGCGCGGCGACCATCGCGGCGACGAACA
>NZ_AJVB01000104.1:0-10234 GCF_000278445.1 Rhodococcus sp. R1101 | reverse complement strand
GACCACACCGCCCCCGCACGCGCTTCGACACCGACACGAACGGTCCCTGGCAGCTCGGCGTCGTCCGTATGCCCCTGCCGGAGGTGCGTGCCGTCGCGCGCGCCACGCAGACCTCGGTGAACGATGTGATCCTGACCGTCGTCTCGGGCGGATTGCGCTCCTACCTCGGCTGCTACGACGAGATTCCGGCGGTCTCGCCGGCGGCGGTCGTTCCGGGATCGCTCCGCGACCGTGTGGGGACGGAGTCGGAGAACAAGGTGACACTCCTGTATGTCGACCTGCACATCGATCGGACCGGCCCGCGCGAACGACTCCGCCGTATCCACGAGTCGGCAGCGCTCGAGAAGCACCGGATCCGGCGTCCGGAGTCGGCCGCATCCGTTGCTGCAGTGGATGCAGCGCCCGCGTTCGATCTGGTGATGTCGATCCGACGTGCACACCGCGGACCGGTAAAGCCGAGGGGAGAAGTGGTACCACTGGCCAACACCACGGTGACGAATGTCCCCCGCGGCCCGGTCGAGGGACTCCGCTTCGGTGACAGTCCGGCCGTCGAGGCGATCGGTACTCCGATGCTCAACCGGAACTACGGCCTCGTCCATTCCGCGACGTCGCTCGGCGAGGTCCTCACCTTGTCCTTTCTCGCATCGGAATCTTGCATGCCCGACCCGGACGAGTACGAGCGATATCTCGTCGCTGCCTTCGCGGAACTGTCCCGGGACTGCCTGCCTCCACACGGGCGGGCAGCCGCTGCTACCGGCCGCGCTTCGACGTCGGACGGGCGCCTGGAAGAATGAGCGATGTGACTGCGACGATCCTGGACGGCAAAGCAACCCGCGACGAAATCTTCGAGGACCTGAAGGTCCGCGTGGAAGCACTGAAGGACAAGGGCGTCACGCCCGGCCTCGGGACGATCCTCGTCGGAGACGATCCGGGATCCGCGGCCTACGTGCGCGGCAAGCACAACGACTGCGCGAAGGTCGGCATCACGTCGATCCGCAAGGATCTGCCTGCCGACATCACCCAGGAGCAGCTGTTCGAGGCGATCGACGAACTCAACGCCGATCCCGCCTGCACCGGCTACATCGTCCAGCTCCCGCTGCCGAAGCATCTCGACGAGAACGCGGCCCTCGAGCGTATGGATCCGGGGAAGGACGCCGACGGTCTGCACCCGGTCAACCTCGGCCGTCTCGTCCTCGGCAAGGAGGCCCCGCTGCCGTGCACGCCGCGCGGCATCCTCCACCTGCTGCGCCGCTACGACGTGGAGATCGCCGGTGCGCACGTGGTGGTGGTCGGCCGTGGCGTCACCGTCGGTCGCCCGATCGGGCTGCTCCTGACCCGTCGTTCGGAGAATGCGACGGTCACCCTCTGCCACACCGGCACCCGCGACCTCGCCGCCGAGGTGCGTCGCGCCGACATCGTCGTCGCGGCCGCGGGTGTTCCCGGCCTCGTGACGGCCGACATGGTCAAGCCCGGCGCTGCGGTGCTGGACGTGGGCGTCTCCCGCACCGAGGACGGACTGCGCGGCGACGTCGCCGCGGATGTGCGTGACGTCGCGGGCTTCCTGTCCCCGAACCCCGGCGGTGTCGGCCCGCTCACCCGCGCGTTCCTGCTGAGCAACGTCGTGGAGCGGGCCGAGCAGCTCACCGCCCGGTAACGGGTCGACAACCCCGGGAGACGAGATGGCTCAGGCTCTGCGATTCACGCGTCTGAACCTGCCGCTGCTCGCGGTCACCCTGGTGATCGCGGCAGCGGTGATCCTGGTGCTCGCCGACCGATGGCGACGCGGAGCGTTCGTCTTCGGCGGCGCGACGATCCTCGCCGGTCTGTTCCGCTGGGTTCTCGACGAGGACAAGGTCGGTGTCCTCGCGGTACGCAGCAAGGGATTCGATGTTGCGTCGATGATGGTCGTCGGCGGCATCGTGGTGGCACTCGCCGCGTCGATCGACCCGCTGGGAACCGACTAACCTTCGGCGAGCTTCATGAGTTCGGCGAGGAGCTTGGCGACCTCGTCGGCCTCGGTGAGGAAGCCGTCGTGTCCGTCGCGCGAGACGAGTACTCGCAGTTCACCCGATCCCGGAAGGAGATCGGCGATCTCCTGCTGCAGGCGCAGCGGGTACAGCCGGTCGGAATCGACGCCGGCGACGATCGTCGGAACCGGGGTGGACCCGAGGGCGGCTTCGACACCGCCGCGTCCGCGCCCGACGTCGTGCCGGTTCATCACGTCGGACAACAGCACGTAGGTACCGGGATCGAAGCGCGCGACGAGTTTGCGCGCCTGGTGTTCGAGATAGCTCTGCACGGCGTACCGGCCGCCTCGCCACGGATCCTCACCGTCCTGGGGGAGATTCCCGAAGCGGGTGTCGAGTTCGAACTCGGTTCGGTAGGTGAGGTGCGCGATGGTCCGGGCAATGGCGAGCCCGGCTTCGGGGCGCCGTCCCGTGTCGTAGTAGTCGCCACCCTGCCAGTCGGGGTCGGCCGTGATGGCCGTGATCTGCGCACTCTGGGTGCCGATCTGGTCGGCGGTGGCGCGGGCGCCGGTGGCGAGGACGAGCGACGCCCGTACGCGCTCGGGATGGGTGATGATCCACTCGAGGGTGCGCATGCCGCCCATCGAGCCCCCGGTCACGGCCGCGAGAACGTCGATGCCGAGCTTGTCGAGCAGGGACGCTTCGGCGGCTACCTGATCGCGCACGGTGATCAGGGGAAAGCGGGAACCCCACGCCTTGCCGTCGGGTGCGGTGCTGCCGGGGCCGGTGGTTCCGCGGCAACCGCCGAGGATGTTGGTGGAGACGACGCACCAGCGATCGGTGTCGATGGGCGCGCCGGGGCCGACCATGCCCGACCACCAGCCGGGGGACGGATGATTCGGCCCGGCGGGGCCGGTGACGTGCGAGTCGCCGGTGAGGGCGTGTTCGACGAGCACGACGTTGTCGCGGGCGGGGGACAGCTCACCCCATCTCTGCACGGCGATCGTGACGTTCGGCAGTGTCTCGCCGCTCTCGAGGGCGAGATCTCCGATGTCGATGTTCTCGAGGCGTCCGTCCGCCGGGGGCAGTTCGACACGACGACGCTCGGTGCCCGCCGTCAAGAGGTGACCGCCTCGACGCTCGGGCGGGGGTGGCAGCGCCGGCTGCGGATGTCGGTCATCGTGTCCTTCCGGCGGTGGTGGGAGGGTCGATCGTGGTTTGCGTGCGACAGCACATCATCATGTCCATCCTCCCGACAGCAGGCTTGTCGGCGGGGGCCCGCCGACCGTGTCCTCACCCGGAGCACCCCACCCCGGTCGGAGGGTTGCCGGCCAGCAAGCCGGGGCTTGACGCTGGCACTCATGACTATCCGGGCAGTCTAGCGACTCTCCGCCGCAGGGTCTTATGCACCCTCTGAACAGGCCTGACCAGCATGAAAGTTACCGGCCGGTAAGGCGCAGGGGCGGGACGAGGCGCTTTGCGGACGCCACGAATAGCAGTACGCTTGTCATGTTTGGCCGGGGTTCAGGACGTGGACACGGCCATGCTCGCGCACAGCGAGCCGACGGCGATCGCACCCACAAAGTGCGGTCGATTGGGGACCACAGAAACGTCCTAGGAGGACACGAAGCGCATATGTCCAAGATCAAGGTTGAGGGTAAGGTCGTCGAGCTCGACGGCGACGAGATGACCCGCATCATCTGGCAGTTCATCAAAGACAAGCTGATCCACCCGTACCTGGACGTGGATCTCGAGTACTACGACCTCGGCGTGGAACACCGCGACGCCACCGACGATCAGGTGACGATCGACGCGGCGAACGCCATCAAGAAGCACAACGTCGGTGTCAAGTGCGCCACCATCACTCCCGACGAAGCGCGTGTCGAAGAGTTCGGTCTGAAGAAGATGTGGCGGTCGCCCAACGGCACCATCCGTAACATCCTCGGCGGCACCATCTTCCGTGCGCCCATCATCATCTCGAACGTGCCGCGTCTGGTTCCGGGCTGGACCAAGCCCGTCATCGTCGGCCGCCACGCGTTCGGCGACCAGTACCGCGCCACCGACTTCAAGGTCGACCGCCCGGGCACCGTCACCATCACCTTCACGCCGGAGGACGGCAGCGAGCCGATCCAGCACGAGGTCTGCCGGATCCCCGAGGACGGCGGCGTCGTCATGGGCATGTACAACTACAAGAAGTCCATCCAGGACTTCGCGCGCGCCTCGCTCTCGTACGGCCTGCAGCGCAACTACCCGGTCTACCTGTCGACCAAGAACACGATCCTGAAGGCCTACGACGGCATGTTCAAGGACGAGTTCCAGCGGATCTACGAGGAAGAGTTCAAGGCGGAGTTCGACGCCGCGGGCCTCACCTACGAGCACCGCCTCATCGACGACATGGTCGCGTCGTCCCTCAAGTGGGAGGGCGGCTACGTCTGGGCCTGCAAGAACTACGACGGCGACGTCCAGTCCGACACCGTCGCCCAGGGCTACGGCTCGCTGGGCCTGATGACCTCCGTCCTGATGACCCCGGACGGCAAGACCGTCGAGGCGGAGGCCGCACACGGCACCGTCACGCGGCACTACCGCCAGCATCAGCAGGGCAAGCCGACGTCGACCAACCCGATCGCGTCGATCTTCGCCTGGACCCGCGGGCTCGAGCACCGCGGCAAGCTGGACAACACCCCCGAGGTCATCGAGTTCGCGCAGCAGCTCGAGGACGTCGTCATCAAGACCGTCGAAGCCGGTCAGATGACCAAGGACCTCGCACTGCTCGTCGGCCCGGAGCAGGGCTGGCTGACCACCGAGGAGTTCCTCGGCGCACTCGACGAGAACCTGCAGAAGGCTCGCGCCTGACCTTCGGCTCGTTTCTCGGCAGCACGAACACGGGACGCCCGCACCGGGCGTCCCGTGTCGTGTTTCCCGAGCACTCCGGGCACGGGCTACCGTTCCGTGTACCACTGTCAGTCGCATCACCGCCGTAGTGCCCGGGAGGAGGACGGCCGTGACCACCACTGGTGCCGACTCCGAAGGTCGCGGCGGGGCGCATGCCCGCCGGCGCTTCTGGACCCGGGTGTGGGCGCTGATGTTCGGCTCGGCGCTGGCCTACCTGCCGGTCGCCCTCGCCCCGAACATGATCCACGCGATCGCCCGCCGAACCGACGAACTGGCCTACGACCGGTCCACGCCGGTGCGCAGCGGCGTGCTCACCACCCTCACGATGGGCGAGGCCGCCGCCGTTCTCGGGGTCCTCGCCGCCCTCGTCATCGCGCTCAATCTCATCGCCTGGTCGCTCGGGCCGGCCGTCACCTCCGACGGTGCGCCCCGCGCGACCGAGGCCCTGCGTCTCGAACACCTGGAACTGTGCGGGTCGGTCTTCGGAGTGGGAGCGACGATGACCTTCGTCGCAGCGCTGCTCGACGGCCTCCCATACTCCGTGGATCTGGCGGCGCTGCTGCTGTTCCCCGCCGTGTTCGTGATCGTGGTGCTCAGCCAGGACCTGTTCCTCGCGACCCAGCGCGGTGTCGGTGCCCGTCGCCTGCTGCGGAGAGAGGCCTCGCTGCTGCGCCGACGCGAGCTGCTCGCCACGGCGGCGAGACTCCGACCGCGCGACCCGCGGGCATCCGTCCACCCCTTCGCGGCACTCGCCGTCGAACTCGTCCTGCTGGCCGTCGTCACGGTGGCGACAGGACTGCTCATGATCATGGTGTTCGACGAGGAACGGGGCGCTGGGCCGGCGCTGGACTCCTCCGACGTCGTCTTCGTGGTCGTGACCTCGGCGCTCACGATGTTCACAGCGGTCCTGCTCGTGCTGTGGACGGTCCGCTGCTGGCTGCTCCGCCGGTACGTCGGCGCGGTCCTGGCCGCGGCCCTGGGCGGCATCCTCTACGTCGTCGTCGGAGCGGGAATCGTCTGGGCGGCGCTCGACGAGGACGCCGTCGCCGAAGCGGTCGCGTCCGCCGCCGTCCTGTACGCCTGGATCCTCCTGCCGGCGGCCGTTCTCCTCGTCGGCACGATCGGGATCGGCAGGCGGGGTCGGTTCCCGGGTGTCACCGCCACGCTGCGTGCCGCGCTGCTGCGCGAGCGGTACCGGCTACGGCGCGCCGACGGCGACGGTGGCCGGAGGAACGGTCGCGCGGGCGGTTCCGCCCCGACGCTTCGTCATCTGATCGGGCGGGCGCGCACCGTCACCCGTGCGGCTGCGCGACAGCCGTCCCGGCGCGAGCCGGACACCCGATTCGGGACTGTTCGTTCCGGACGTCGCCCTCGCCGCATCCGGTGACGGCGAACCCGGCCACGTCGCCGATGTCGGTTACGGTGACCCGGTGCCTCTCGTCATCACCACCGTGAACGTCAACGGCGTGCGCGCCGCCGCAGCCAAGGGTCTCGTCGACTGGCTCGCCTCGTCGGCCGCCGACATCGTGTGCCTGCAGGAGGTGCGCGCCACCGAGAAGCAGTTCCACGCCGCCATCGCTCCGGCGATCGAGACCGGCTGGCACTGCGTCGGCGCGGAGTCCTCGGCCAAGGGCCGCGCCGGGGTGGCGATCCTCTCGCGCGCACCCGCGGATGCCGTGCGGGTCGGGTTCGACGTCGACGAGTTCGCGTCGGCCGGTCGCTACATGGAGGCCGACTTCGGCGACGTGACGGTGGGAAGTCTCTACCTGCCGACCGGGGAAGCCCGGACCCCGAAGCAGGACGAGAAGGAACACTTCATGAAGAGCTTTGCGGCCTACCTCGCCGAGCGGTACGCCGCGGTGACGGCCGCCGGTCGCGACATGGTGGTGTGCGGCGACTGGAACATCGCCCCCACCGAGCGGGACATCAAGAATTGGAAGGGCAACGTCAAGAAGTCCGGCTTTCTGCCGGAGGAACGTGCCTGGGTCGGCGACCTGCTCGAGGCGGGCTGGCGCGACGTGGTCCGCGATCTCCACGGCGACGTCGCAGGCCCCTATTCGTGGTGGTCCTACCGCGGCAAGGCATTCGACACCGACGCGGGCTGGCGTATCGACTACCACCTCGCGACCCCGGCTCTGGCGGCCCACGCGACCGAGGCCGGTGTCGAACGCGCGCCGAGCTACGACCGGCGTTGGTCCGACCACGCGCCGGTGACGGTGACCTTCGATCGCTGACCACTTCTGCGGTATGCCGCAGTAGTGCCCACCTCGCTCGCAGCGCGGTGCGGGCTGCGTGGAATCATCGACGGCATGTCGAGCACTGCAGAACAGAACGCCACGAAGCCGAAGGCCCGCCCCCGTGTGCTGTCCGGCATCCAGCCCACCTCGGATTCGTTCCATCTCGGGAACTTCCTCGGGGCGCTGGCGCAGTGGGTTCCGGCGCAGGACGAGAACGACGCCTTCTACTTCATCCCCGATCTGCACGCGATCACCGTTCCACACGAGCCGAAGCTGCTGCGCAAGCGCGTGCTCGTCTCCGTGGCGCAGTTGCTCGCCATCGGTATCGATCCCGAGAAGTCCGTCCTGTTCGTGCAGAGCCAGGTGCCCGAGCACGCCGAACTGTCCTGGGTCCTGAGCTGCATCACCGGCTTCGGTGAGGCCAGCCGGATGACGCAGTTCAAGGACAAGGCGGCCAAGCAGGGCACCGAGCACGCCGGTGTCGGCCTGTTCACCTATCCGATCCTCATGGCGGCCGACATCCTGCTCTACCGGGCCAGCCACGTGCCGGTGGGGGAGGACCAGCGTCAGCACCTCGAACTCACGCGAGATCTCGCGCAGCGCTTCAACTCCCGCTTCGGCAAGACCTTCGTCGTCCCCGAACCGATGATCGTGAAGGAGACCGCGAAGATCTACGACCTGCAGGATCCGACGTCGAAGATGAGCAAGTCCGCGGCGACCGACGCGGGTCTGATCAACCTGCTCGACGATCCGAAGGTCTCGGCGAAGAAGATCCGTTCGGCGGTCACCGACAACGAGCGCGAGATCCGCTTCGACCGTGAGAACAAGCCCGGCGTGTCGAACCTGCTCACCATCCAGTCGGCGCTGTCCGGTCGCAGCGTCGACGAACTCGTCGCCGGCTACGAGGGGAAGGGCTACGGCGATCTCAAGGCCGACACCGCCGAGGTGCTCACCGAGTTCGTCACCCCGATCCGTGCGAAGGTCGACGAGTACCTCACCGACCCCGCCGAGCTGAACCGCATCCTCGCGGGCGGCGCGGACCGTGCCCGTGAGGTCGCGTCCCGCACATTGGCGCAGGTCTATGACAAGGTGGGTTTCCTGCCGCGGACATAGACGAAGGAGCACCCGGATGGCCGGCGCACCCGACGAGAAGCCGGGATTTCTCGATCGTCAGCGGGCGGCACATCCGGTGCTCGACCGCATCCTCCGGGCCGGTGTGCGGTACCAGGACAACAAGGGCGACTACTACGCCGCCGGTCTGACCTACTTCACGGTGCTGGCCGTCGTCCCGATCATCATGCTGGTGTTCTCGGTGGCGGGCTTCGTGCTCGCCGGACGGCCCGAACTGCTCGATCAGATCCAGCAGGTCATCGCCGAGAACATCCCGGGCCAGCTCGGTGGCACCGTGCAGAGCCTGATCGACTCGGCGATCGAATCCCGTGGCGCGGTCGGTCTCATCGGTCTGCTCACCGCGTCGTATGCGGGCCTGGGCTGGATCACGAATCTGCGCGAGGCCCTCACGGCCATGTGGGAACATCCGCGCGACAAGGGCAACTTCTTCGTGGTCAAACTGAGGGACGGCGGGGCTCTGGTGAGTCTCGGGCTCGCTATGGCCGTGTCGTTGGCTCTGTCGGCGCTCAGCAGCGGTTCGGTCGCGCACCGGCTCGTGGAGCTGTTCAACATGGAGAACCTCGTCGGCATCGGCGTGGGGCTACGGGTACTGGCGTTGGTCATGGCGATCACCGCCTCGAGCCTGGTGTTCACCTGGGTGATCGCGCGCCTGCCCCGCGAGCCGG
The DNA here is from genome assembly GCF_000278445.1 of Rhodococcus sp. R1101. Taxonomy (NCBI): domain Bacteria; kingdom Bacillati; phylum Actinomycetota; class Actinomycetes; order Mycobacteriales; family Nocardiaceae; genus Rhodococcus; species Rhodococcus sp. R1101. The sequence goes on along the minus strand of NZ_AJVB01000104.1, from coordinate 1,342 downwards.
TCCCGTTCCGCAGTGCGCTCGTCGCGGGTGTGATCGCCGCGATCGGTTTCGAACTGCTCAAGCAGACCGGTTCGCTCTACCTCGAACGCGTGCTCAACGGGCCGGCGGGCGTCGCCTTCGGCCCCATCCTCGGCATCCTCGTGTTCGGGAACCTGACAGCGCGTCTGGTGCTCATCTGTACCGCGTTCGCTGCGACGTCACGGGCGAGCCTGGCACTCGCTCACCATCCCGCCCCCACAGGAGCGGTCATCACGCCCCGCCTCGAAGTGCACGAGGGCCTCGACGCGCGACGTGGCGCCGCTCTCCTGGGTGCAGGTCTGCTCGGTGGTCTCCTGGCGGGACGGCGACTCCGGAGGAAATGAGCGAACTCCCGGGGTGAAATCCCCTGATTCGGGGTGCCGATCGTGCTGCGGACGGACAACGATGGAAGCGTGGGAAAACAGACACGATCCGCCGCGCCCCGACGCTCGTTCCGTGTGACTCCGCGCAGAGTGCTCGCGGCCGTCCTGGTCTTGCTCGCCGTGCTGTTCGTCCTCCAGAACCGGAACAGTACGAGCATCGATCTCTTCTGGATCTCGCTCCAGGCGCCACTGTGGCTGGTGCTCGTCGTCATCTTTGCGGTCGGCTGGCTGGCCGGCTTCCTGTTCGAGCGCGGCCGCTGAACCCGTTCCGTCGAACGGCGCAGCTCCGCCGGATCCGAGGGGTGAGCACAGACGAGAGCAGGCCCCTCCCCGAAGGGACGGGCCTGCTCACGTGCGAGGTGATCAGCGAGCGAACATGAGCGCGCGCTTGACCTCCTGGATCGCCTTCGTCACCTGGATGCCACGGGGGCACGCATCGGTGCAGTTGAAGGTGGTGCGGCAGCGCCACACACCTTCCTTGTCGTTGAGGATGTCCAGACGCTCCGAAGCACCCTCGTCACGCGAATCGAAGATGAACCGATGCGCGTTGACGATCGCGGCGGGACCGAAGTAGCTGCCGTCGCTCCAGTACACCGGGCACGACGTGGTGCAGCACGCGCACAGGATGCACTTGGTGGTGTCGTCGAACCGGGCACGGTCGGCCTGCGACTGGATACGCTCACGGGTCGGCTCGTTGCCGGTGGTCATGAGGAACGGCTTCACGGCGCGGTACGCGTCGAAGAAGGGTTCCATGTCGACGACGAGGTCCTTCTCGACCGGCAGACCACGGATCGGCTCGATCGTGATCGTGACGTCCTTGCCGTTCTTGTCCAGCAGATCCTTCATGAGGATCTTGCAGGCCAGACGGTTGACGCCGTTGACACGCATCGCGTCCGAGCCGCACACACCGTGGGCGCAGCTGCGACGGAAGGTGAGCGTGC
>NZ_AJVB01000103.1:0-10259 GCF_000278445.1 Rhodococcus sp. R1101 | reverse complement strand
CTTGCCGCAGCCGCCATCGCGGGTGTCATCAGCGCCGACGACGCCGTCGCCCTGGCCGCGATCCGCGGGGCCGAGATGGCCCGTGCGTGCGCGATCGAACCCACCGGAATGTCCGCCGTCCTCGGCGGCGCGGAGGACGAGGTGCTCGCGCGCCTCGCCGAGCTGGATCTGACCCCCGCCAACATGAACGCGGCCGGCCAGATCGTCGCAGCAGGGCGCCTGACCGCGCTCGAGGAACTCGCTGCGAACCCGCCCGAGAAGGCCCGCGTCCGCGCACTGCCGGTCGCCGGTGCCTTCCACACCCGATTCATGGCACCCGCCCAGGACGCCGTGGCCGCTGCCGCGGCGAAGATCACCCCTTCGGACCCGACGCACACGCTGCTGTCGAACTACGACGGCAAGCCCGTCACCTCCGGAGCCGACGCCCTCGAACGTCTCGCAGCCCAGGTCACCCGGCCCGTCCGGTGGGATCTGTGCACCGCTTCCCTGCGCGAGGCGCAGGTGAGCCGGATCGTCGAGCTTCCCCCCGCCGGCACGCTGGTGGGCATCGCCAAGCGCGACATGCGCGGCACGCCCACCCTCGCCCTCAAGACCCCCGCGGAAATTTCCGCTCTGGCCGAAAGTCTTCAACTCGGTTAGGTTGCTGCGCGCGCCGTCGCACAGCACGGGCACCTCACCGGGACATCCCCGGAGCCCCGGTCGGAAACATCCGGCCGGTTTCGAACGACATAGTCGACAGATCGAGAAGGGAGCCACATCGTGGCCGCCACCCAGGAAGAAATCATCGCCGGTCTCGCCGAGATCATCGAAGAGGTCACCGGCATCGAGCCCTCCGAGGTGACCGTCGAGAAGTCCTTCGTCGACGACCTCGACATCGACTCGCTGTCCATGGTCGAGATCGCCGTCCAGACCGAGGACAAGTACGGCGTGAAGATCCCCGACGAGGATCTCGCCGGTCTCCGCACCGTCGGCGACGCCGTGAACTACATCCAGAAGCTCGAGGCCGCAGGCGTTCAGGCCACGAACGACAACGAATGAGTTCTGCTGTGACCTCCCCTTCTCCTCGGGCACTCCGCAATGTCGTCGTCACCAGCCTCGCGGCCACGACGTCGATCGCCGGCGACGTGGACTCCACCTGGAAGGCACTGCTGGCCGGTGAGAGCGGGATCGGCACCATCGACGGCGGATTCGTCGACGAGTACGACCTGCCGGTGCGCATCGGCGGAACTCTGAAGGTCAGCCCCGACGAGGGCCTGTCCCGCGTGGAGCTCCGTCGGATGAGCTTCGTCGAGCGCCTCGCGCTCACCCTCGGGCGCACTGTCTGGCAGAACGCCGGCAGCCCCGAGGTCGACAAGGACCGTCTCGGTGTGGTCATCGGTACGGGTCTCGGTGGTGGCGAATCGCTCATCGACGCCGTCGACAAGCTCCGTCAGGGCGGGTACCGCAAGGTCTCGCCGTTCGCGGTGCAGATGATCATGCCGAACGGGCCGTCGGCCACCGTCGGGCTCGAACTCGGTGCCCGCGCGGGGGTCATCACCCCGGTCTCGGCGTGCTCGTCCGGATCCGAGGCGATCGCCAACGCGTACCGGATGATCGCCTTCGGCGACGCCGACATCGTCGTCACCGGTGGTGTCGAAGGTCAGCTGGACGCGGTCGCCACCGCGGGATTCGCGATGATGCGGGCGCTGAGCACCCGTAACGACGACCCGCGCGGTGCGTCGCGCCCGTTCGACAAGGACCGCGACGGTTTCGTCTTCGGCGAGGCCGGCGCGCTGATGGTGCTCGAGAGCGAGGAGCATGCCAAGGCACGCGGAGCGACCATCCACGGTCGCATCCTCGGCGCCGGCATCACCTCCGACGGGTACCACATCGTCGCCCCCGATCCGGAAGGCACGGGTGCGGCACGGGCCATGCGGCGGGCGATCGAGACCGCCGGGCTCACCAAGGCCGATATCGGGCACGTCAACGCGCACGCGACGGCCACCCCGATCGGCGACGTGGCCGAAGCCAAGGCCATCAACGCGGCCGTGGGCAACCATGCCGCGATCTACGCCCCCAAGTCCGCGCTCGGTCACTCGATCGGTCGCGGTGGGTGCACTCGAAGCAGTACTCACGGTCCTGACGTTGCGTGACGGGGTCATCCCTCCCACGCTGAATCTCGAGAACCAGGATCCAGGGATCGATCTCGACGTGGTCAAGGGCGAACCGCGTTCCGGCCGGATCGATTTCGCGCTGAACAACTCGTTCGGTTTCGGTGGGCACAACGTGGCGCTCGCTTTCGGTCGCGCCTGACCGTCGACGCCTGTCCGCCCCCTGTGGTGGAGGCTCCGCCCGGAGCCTCCACCACAGCCCACCACCACCGCGTCTGCCCGAGGAGTACCCGATGACCATCCTGGATCCAGCCACCCTGCGTGAGACGTCGGTGGACCCCAGAGATCCGTTGGCCCGTCTCGAGAAACTGTTCGACCCGGGCAGCCTGGAGTTGCTGCACAGCCGCGACAAGTCGGGCGTCCTCGCCGCCGTCGGCGACGTCGACGGCATCCGCACGGTCGCATACTGCTCCGATGCCACCGTCATGGGTGGCGCCATGGGCGTCGAGGGATGCAAGCACATCGTCTCCGCCATCGACTACGCCATCGATCACGAGATCCCCGTGGTGGGCATCTTCCACTCCGGGGGTGCGCGTCTGGCCGAAGGTGTCGAGGCCCTCCACGCCGTCGGCCTGGTCTTCGAGGCCATGGTGCGCGCGTCCGGTCTCGTCCCCCAGATCTCCGTCGTTCTCGGCTTCGCGGCCGGCGGTGCCGCCTACGGCCCGGCCCTGACCGACATCGTCATCATGGCCCCCGAGGGCCGTGTCTTCGTCACCGGTCCGGACGTGGTGCGCAGCGTCACCGGCGAGCAGGTCGACATGGAGTCGCTCGGCGGACCCGACACGCACACCAAGAAGTCCGGTGTCGCCCACATCGCGGCGCACGATGAGACCGACGCCCTGCACCGGGCACGCCGTCTCGTGTCGATGCTCGCCGAACAAGGCGAATTCGACGTCGCCGCAGCGGCACTCGGCGACACCGACCTGCGGGCACTGATGCCCGAGTCGCCGCGACGCGCATACGACGTGCGGCCGATCGTCCACCGGTTGCTCGACAACGTCGACGGCGAGTCCGCCTTCGAGGAGATCCAGGGCGGTTGGGCGCGCAGCATCGTCACCGGTTTCGGTCGTCTCGGCGGCCGCACGGTCGGTGTCATCGCCAACAACCCGCTCCGCCTCGGTGGGTGCCTCAACTCCGAGAGCGCCGAGAAGGCAGCGCGATTCGTGCGGATGTGCAATGCCTTCGGCGTTCCGCTCGTCGTGATCGTCGACGTTCCCGGTTACCTTCCCGGCGTGAACCAGGAGTGGGAGGGTGTCGTGCGACGCGGCGCCAAGTTGCTCCACGCGTTCGCCGAGGCGAAGGTTCCCCGCGTCACGCTCGTGACGCGCAAGATCTACGGCGGTGCGTACATCGCGATGAATTCCCGGGCTCTCGGGGCCACCGCCGTCTACGCGTGGCCGGAGTCCGAGGTGGCCGTGATGGGCGCGAAGGCAGCCGTGGGCATCCTCCACAAGAAGGCCCTCGCCGCGGCGTCCGAGGAGGAGCGCGAAGCGCTGCACGATCGGCTCGCCGCGGAGCACGAGGCGATCGCCGGCGGTGTCGGGCGCGCGATGGCCATCGGTGTCGTCGACGAGATGATCGATCCGGCCACCACGCGCAGCACCCTGGCCGCTGCGCTCGCTGCCGCCCCTGCGGTTCGCGGACGGCACAAGAATATTCCGCTCTGATACTGCTCTTCCACGGCAGAAGAACACCGGCATCGCTCCGAGGAGCGATGCCGGTGTTCTCGTCCCGGGAAAGCTGTGGGGTGCGTTCCGGTCGTCATTCCGGGGCGGCGACCGCGGTCAGCCGACGTCCCGGCGGAGCCACGTCACCTGGGCGCCTTCGTCGCCGCTGCGGTACGGCTCGAGTTCCTCGTCCCATGCGGTCCCGAGGGCGCGGTGCAGTTCGCTCGTGACGTCGGAAGCGGAGGACAGCAGGGCACGCAGACGCATCTCTCCGACGACGATGTCGCCGTTGGCACTGGTGGCCCCCCGCCACAGGCCCAGTCGGGGGACGTAGCTGAAGCGTTCGCCGTCCACACCCTCGCTGGGGTTCTCGGTGATCTCGAAGCGGAGCATCGGCCACGAGCGCAGCACGTCGGCCAGTCGTGCGGCCGTGCCGACGGGCCCGACCCAATCGACGCAGGTACGCAGTAGGCCCGGGGAGGCGGGCTGACCCGTCCACGCGAGGTCGGGCCGGCAGTCGAGGATGTCGGCCAGCGCCCACTCGATGTGTGGGCACACGGCCGCCGGAGAGGAGTGGACATAGATCACCCCCGCCGTGGCATCCGCGAATTGGTTGGATGCGCGCATACATTCACCTCCGATTCGACCAGGACGTCTTCCCCAACGACCTTCGCCGATCAAGGCTTCTCCATGCGGGCTGCGTACAAGTGTGCCCGTGTGGCGGGTGTTTCGCCAGCGAACCAGAGAGGTTCATGTGAATTCGGTGATGATCCCGTCCCCGAGGGCGGGCCAGAGAGGCTTCGCCCAATCTCCGAACGCACGATCAGTAAGTACCACAGTGGCGACGGAAATTTCGGGATCTACCCAAATGAACGTTCCGGATTGACCGAAATGACCGAAAGTGCGTGGCGAATTCCGCGTGGCGGTCCAATGCGGATTCTTCTCGCCCCGGATCTCGAATCCGAGACCCCAGTCGTTGGGCTTGAACATCCCGTAGCCCGGTACGAGTCCGTTCAGCCCCGGGAACTGCACTGCGGTCGCCTCGGCGACCGTTCCGGGCGAGACCAGAACAGGCGTGAGCAATTCATGCGCGAACAGAGCGAGATCGGCCACCGACGACTGCGCACCGTGGCCGGCCGGACCGGGCAGGGAGGAGGACCGCATGCCGAGCGGCTCGAAGACCGCCTGCCGGAGGTATTCCGGGAACTCGATATCGGTTTCCGTCTCGACGAGTTCGGCGAGTACCTCGAAGCCCGCGCTCGAGTAGATCCGCTTCCGCTCGGGCTCGGTCTGCACGGTGCGCTCACCGAACGCCAGACCCGAGGCGTGGGCGAGCAGATGCCGCACCGTCGCCCCCTCGGGACCCGCGGGCTGATCGAGTTCGATCGCGCCCTCTTCGACGGCCACCAGGGCCGCGTACGCCACGAGCGGCTTCGTCACGGACGCGAGCGGGAAAACCTCGTCGAGGTCCCCCCGCGACGCGACCGTTCCGCCGTCGCGGGTCACCACTGCGGCGGCGGAACGGTCGACGGGCCAGTCGCTGATCGGATCGAGGCTGTGCACGCGATCAGCCTACGAGACGACCCGACGGGGCGAGGTCACCGGTCGGCGCCGGTCACCAGTCGGCTTCGGTGTACCGGATGACGCCGCGGATGTTCCTGCCCTCGAGCATGTCCCGGTATCCGTCGTTGACCTGCTCGAGGGTGTAGGTGCGCGTGACCATGTCGGCCAGGTTCAGCTGACCGGACTTGTACAGGTCGAGCAGGTTCGGGATGTCCACCCGCGCGTTGCAGCCACCGAAGATGTTGCCCTTGAGCTCCTTCTGGAGCATCGAGAACATGAAGGCGTTCAGCTTGACGTCCATGTCCGCCAGATGACCCATGGCGGTGACGACGCACGTCCCGCCCTTGCCGGTGATGGTGAGCGAGGGATCGACGTACTCTCCCTTCATCTCCCCCACGGTGATGATCGTCTTGTGGCACATGCGTCCCCACGTGATCTCCATGATGGGCACGATGGCCTCCTCGATGGAGGCGAAGGTGTGCGTGGCACCGAACTTCATCGCCTGCTCGCGCTTCCACGGCACCGGATCGATGGCGAAGACGTAACGTGCACCGGACGCGACCGCACCCTGCAGTGCGCTCATGCCCACGCCGCCGACCCCGATGACGGCCACGAAGTCCCCCGCCTTCACGTCGGCGACGTGTGTGGCCGAACCCCAGCCGGTGGGCACGCCGCACCCCACGAGTGCCGCGAGCTCGAAGGGAACGTCCTTGTCGATCTTGACCACCTGGGTCTCGTGGACGGTCATGTACGGTGCGAACGTCCCCAGCAGCACCATCGGGATCACGGGCTTGCCCTGTGCATGGACGCGGTTGGTCCCGTCGGCGATGGCCAGGCCGCTGAGCAGCCCGGCACCGAGATCACAGAGATTGGACTGCCCCACCACACAGGACGGACACCGGCCGCAGGCCGGCACGAACGAGAGCACCACGTGGTCGCCCACCTCGAGACCGGTGACTCCGTCGCCGACCTTGGTGATGACACCTGCACCCTCGTGACCACCCATCACCGGATAGGCCGGCATCGGCGTGGCGCCCGTGACGATGTGATGGTCGGAATGGCACATGCCGGCGGCTTCCATGCGGATCTGCACCTCACCCGCGACGGGGTCGCCGAGCTCGATCTCCTCGACCGACCACGGTTCGTCGATGCCCCACAGCACTGCACCCTTGGTCTTCATCTGGCTCGCCTCCATCGCATTGCCGGTTGTGCACGTGACGATAGCCACAATCGCACAGAATTGGAACAGGTTCTACTAGCTTTCCCGGTCACCGCCGAACCCGATTCCGACGGAACGCAGTCGTGGGGCTACCGGGAGGACGATCTGCGCACGACGTGGCCGATCCTCGCCGAGGCCCGATCCCGCACCGGGACAACGCTTCGGCTCGTCACCGATCGGCACGGGCGATCGCGGCGAGGCGCGTCGCGAGCCGGTCCGCGGCCGCCCGAAGCTCCGGTGGCTCGAGGACGACCGCCTCGAAACCCATTCGCGCGACATGCATCACGATCCAGTCCGGGTCGTCCGCGCCGACGACGAGCACACACCATCCGTCCTCGTCCTCCTCGACCCGCCCCACCTGCGGCGGCACCATGTCGCGCACCCCGTCGGCGTCCGCCCGTAGTCGGATCCGCGCGATGTACCGGTAGGGCGACTCCGTCACCGACCGCTGGACGTAGGCCACCGGATCGGGATGCTGCCGCGGCCGGAACCGCCACGTCGTGGGTGACACCTCGCGCATCCGGTCGAGCCGGAAGGTACGCCAGTCGTCGCGGTCGACGTCCCAGGCCATGAGGTACCAGCGTTGTCCCGCTGCGACCATCCGCACCGGTTCCACCGTGCGCTCGTCGTCCGCATCCAGGCGGGTGGTGTACCGGAACCGCACGCGGGTCGCGTCGCGGCAGGCGCGGGCCAGCGCCATCAGCATGTCGGCGTCGATCTCCGTGCCCGCGCCGACGACGGTCTCGGTGGCGCCGTAGATCGCCCGCACCTTCTCGCGCAGGCGCGGTGGCATCACCTGGTCGAGTGTGGCCAGTGCGCGCAACGCCGCCTCGGCGGCTCCGGCGATCGTGCTGCCCGACGCCAGTCGCAACGACACCGCCGTGGCGATCGCCTCGTCGTCGTGCAGGAGCAGCGGCGGCAATCTCGTGCCGGCTCCGAGCTGATAGCCGCCCCCGACTCCGGGAGACGCGCGCACGGGATAGCCGAGGGCACGCAGACGATCGACGTCGCGACGCACCGAGCGATCGGTCACGCCGAGCTCCGCAGCGAGTTCGACGGCGGTCCAGGACGGGCGGCTCTGCAGCAGTGCCAGCATCCGCAGGACCCGTTCGGTGGTCGACTCGACGGTCATAGGACGATGGTCGCACGGATCACGGACCGAATCTGTCCGCAATATGCGTCAACCTGGAGCCATGACGGAACTCGCCTGGAACCACCTACTGCGACAGCAACTCGACTATCCGGTCCGCCGCCGCCTCGACGGCCTCACCGACGACGAATACTTCTTCGAACCCGCCCCGGGCTGCTGGAGTGTGCGGCCACGCGGGACGAGTACCGCTCCCGTGCAGGGTGGAGCCGGGGCGATGACCATCGACTTCGCCTTCCCAGAACCCGATCCGCCGCCGTTCACGACCATCGCGTGGCGACTCGGGCACGTACTCGTCGGCGTGCTGGCGATGCGTAATGCGAGTCACTTCGGGCGCACCCCCACCGACTACACGACGTTCGAGTACGCAGCGACCGCCGACGAGGCCCTCGCCCAGCTCGATGCCGAACTCTCGACGTGGATCGCAGGCGTCGAATCCCTCGGGGAAGACGGACTCGCCCGGCCGTGCGGTGAGGCGGAAGGACCGTACGCGCAGTACCCGATGGGCATGTTGGTCCTGCACATCAACCGCGAACTCATCCACCATCTGTCCGAGGTCTGCCTCCTGCGGGACCTGTACCTGCATTCCCGTAGCCGAGCCCGACAGGAGGCGAGCTGACATGGCCCGCGATATCCAGATCACGTTCGACTGCGCCGATCCCGGAGCCCTCGCGGAGTTCTGGGCCGACGCCCTCGGTTACGAGATGCAGAAGCCGCCCGGCAATTTCGTCTCGTGGGACGACGCACTCGACGCGATGGGAGTACCGCTCGACCGACGCAACGACGCGTCGGCGATCGTCGATCCGGACGAGGCAGGTCCCCGGTTGTTCTTCCAGAAGGTGCCCGAGGGCAAGCAGGCCAAGAACCGGGTGCACCTCGATGTGCGTGCCGCTCCCGGACTCGACGGCGCCGAGCGCATGGCCGCCCTGGAAGCCGAGGCCGAGCGGCTCGTCGCGCGCGGTGCCACGCGCCGGGAGCGCCACGACCCGGCGCCACCGTTCGGGGCCGGCCACATCGTCATGGCCGACCCCGAGGGCAACGAGTTCTGCCTCGACTGAGCCTCGCCTGGGTCAGGCCGGCTCGGAGACCCAGTGGACGAGCTGCCAGATGATCCCGTTGGGATCGGCGAACTGGCAGTACCGCTCGCCCCACGGCTCGGTCTCCGGCTCGGTCACCACCGTCGCACCGGATTCCGCGATGCGCGCGAACTCGGTGTCGACGTCGTCGACGACGAAGGCGATGAGCATGCCCTGCCCGGCCGGTCCGGCGACGGATTCCGGCTTGAAGGTCGACAGCCCGGTACGCAGGAACACGATGTTGAATCCTGCGTGCGGGTGAGTCAACGAGACGAACCCGTCGGCCGACATCTCCTCGGTGAAACCGAAGTGCCGGATGGCGAAATCGGCCGATGCGGCCGTGTCGGCGACATTGAGCGACAGTGCTGTGGAGTTGATTTTCACAAGACCTCCCGGGACAGAAACTTCGTACGTTGTATAGAGTACTCGTGAGGACGAGATTCCGGGAGGTATCGATGGCACGCGATCTGATCGACCTGCTGTGGCGCGAGCACCCCGAGGCGCCCACCGCCGGTTCACGCGGACCGAGAGCCAAGGTCACCACCACTTCCGCGGTGGACGCGGCCGTCGCCGTCGCCGATGCGGAAGGCCTCGAGGCCGTGACGATCCGCCGCCTCGCAACCGACCTGGGGATCTCCGCGATGGCCCTCTACACCCATGTCGGATCACGCGACGACCTTCTCGTCCTCATGGTGGACCGAGTCCACGCCCGACAACCCCGCCCGCCCTACACGTCGTCGTGGCGGGACCGGATACGGCAGGTCGCCGAAGCGGAACTCGAGCACTATGCCGCGCACTGGTGGCTGCTGGACGTCGACGACCAACGCACAGCCCTCGGCCCCGGCACGATCGCGAAGTACGACCACGAACTTCACGCCTTCGACGGAACATCCCTCCTCGACATCGATCGCGATGCGGCACTCACATTCGTCGCGGACTTCGTGCGCGGTGCGGCGCGAGCACGACGTCCCGATCCGCACGCGGCCGATATGGGCGGGGCGTGGGCCAGGTGGAACGAGCGGTTGGCTCACTATCTGGGCGACACCCATCCTCTCGCGCAGCGGGTGGGAGCGGCGGCCGGAGCGGAGATGAACGCCGCCTACAGCCCGCACCACGCGTGGGAGTTCGGGCTGCAGCGCGTCCTCGACGGACTCGAACCGCTCGTCTCCGTATCGGGATCGAAGCGCGAGGACCGGCCCGTCCGGACATGAGCCCCCCTGATCCCACCGAGCACTCCCCACCGGCAACGATGCGCCTCCCGACCGAGCAGCACCCCGCTGCCCGCTGAGAGGCCCACAAAGTTTGCATACGAAACAGTCGGGTATGTGGCCTTCAGCAGGCCCGACAGTCGGGGCCGCAAGGAGGTACACGATCATGGTCGACTCATCCGGCCGTCGCGCCGAATCCCCGGTGGTGCTGCCCTCGGAAGTACGCGGG
>NZ_AJVB01000102.1:0-10468 GCF_000278445.1 Rhodococcus sp. R1101 | reverse complement strand
CGAGGATCCCGCCTACGACGGCAAGACCTTCGGTGTGGTGGTGCTGCAGGGGCGAGCTGCAGGTCGACATCATCCAGAACGAGCTGCTGGACCGGCTCACCCCGGAGCAATGGGAGGAGCGCAGGCTTCGCGTCGGCACGCCCCCGGACTTCCAGGGCGACGAACGGAACGTGGTGTTCCTGTCGATGGTCGTGGCGCCGGAACAGAACATCGCGGCATTGACCCGGACCGAATACCAACGACGGTTCAATGTGGCGGCCTCTCGTGCCCAGGACCAGCTGTGGCTGTTCCATTCGAGGACGATCGACACGCTGCGCCGTACCGACCTGCGGTACTCACTGCTCACCCACATGCGGACGACGTCCCCGCGGCCGGCCAAGCCGATGCCCGACGGCGTGACGCGCGACGAGCGGCACGAGGCGTTCGACAGCCTTTTCCAGCAGGACGTCTTCCTCGATATCGTCGCTCGTGGATATCACGTGAACCCACGGGTCGAGGTGAACGGCCACTTCATCGATCTGGTGGTCACCGGGGCGGCGGGAAAGCTGGCCGTTGCCTGCGACGACGAGCAGTGGCATACGAGCCCCGAACGGCAGCGCGCCGATCTCGAGCGGGAGCGTGAATTGCACCGGAGCGGGTGGAAGTTCTGGCGGGTCCGGGAATCGGAGTACTACCTCGATCCGGTCGCAGCTTTGGCCGGACTCTGGGACGAACTGGAACGTCGTGGGATCACCGACCAAGGCACGCACGTGATCGCAGAGACAGGCAATTACTGAACCAACTCGACGGCATCGATTTTCGACCGGGAACGTTACAGTGCGTCTTTTCACGCCCTATCTTCAGCGAAGTGCGCCGGTTCCTGATATTTATTGATGCGCAACATCTCTCGTTGCATCGAAATCCCCCAATGACAGGAGTCCCATGGAAGACATTCAGAACCTCATCGAACTGGCAAAGCTGCTCGGCCCGTTCATGGAGCTCATCGGCAGCATCAGCAGCCTCAGCGGCCAGTAGTCTGCGAGCGCCGAAGAATCCCCGAAGGCATTGCCTTCGGGGATCTTTCATGTGCGGAGCGTTCCGGCTCATATCGGGAAAGGTCGTTCCACGCCACTCACGTGCACATACGCGACACCTCTCCGCGGCAGATCCGCGTCCACGAATTTCCTGTACCTGTGAATCGACGTATTCCGGTTCGCATTCCTGTGTCGATCCCCAAGTGATATCGACGTTCTATCACGGGGTGGCGCGAAAAGCGTCGAGGAAACTCGGTTCGTCGGATTAAAAATGAGGGTGAATGTGCGTCGTCACTCACCCGATGACAGCGCGTCGAATACCGCCTTCACCCGAACTTCGTCCTCGATTCCGAGAATGTCCGCCCAGAAGAACGCCGCTTCGGTCGTGTAGGTGTGGCCGTGTCCACCAGGCACTTCGGCAGCGAACACCATGTCCAGAGTGACCTGCCAGAACGTGACGAACGGAATCCACGACATCCCTTGGTCGATGTCGGCGCCGCGTTCCTCGCGCAGCCAATCCGGTCGGTGCCGAACCAGCTGGGAGGACCACCACACGATCGGATCGCTGGGATGCTGCCAGTACATGACGCGGGGGAATTCCCACTCCCGTAGACCGTCGAGATCGGTAAGGTCGTCGGGGGTCGCTGCGAAGCGCACATTCTGTCCGCCATAGATCACCGGGAGGATCTCGCGGCTTCCGGGGTCACGCGAATCCGTGATGCGACGCCACTGTTCCGTGAAATTCGGAGTGCCCACCCACAATGCGCCGTCGGTGCGGGTGATCATGTCCTGCACGCCGGCGAACGCCGACTGACCCCCGTACGATCCGAGCGACTCGCCGAAGACGAGCAGCTTCGGACGGGTCTCGGGGTCGAGAGTGCTCCACCTCGCGTACACCGCCTCGAACAGCGCTCGACCCGCGTTGCGCGGCGAAACTCGATCGGCGAGAAATGCCAAGGGGCTGGCGAGGAACGAATACTGCATCGCCGCGATGGCCGAGTTGCCGTCCGAGAGGTACTCGAGGGCCGCGGCGACGTCCTGGTTGACCCACCCGCGACCGGTCGTGGTGGCCACGGCCAGATACTTCCGGTCGAAGGCGCCGGTGCGGTCGAGTTCGGCGACGACATGCGAGGCGAGCACCTCCATCTCGTCGAAGTCCGTGTAGCGGTCGAGAGTGTCCAGGGAGCGGTAACCGGCGTAGACCCGGATGGGCATCATCGCGGGTTCACCGGTCACCGCGGTGATCTCCTCCGGATTCGGACCTCCGGCGACGAACGTGCGTCCCTCGCGCCCCAGCGAATCCCACGGTTCGAGCGACGCGTCGGACCCGGATCGTTCCGGCGCCTGCGGCTGTTCGACTCCGTCGGCGGTGCCTTCATCGACGGTCATGGCAGAGCCGTTGGCGATACGCGCGATCTGGACCGACAGCAGGCCTTCTACCGCCCAGAACACGATCAGCCCGACCAGCACGACGCTCACAATTCGTGCCAACGGTGCCGGCAATACGCGGACGACGAGCCGGGCGAGCCACTGCGCCACGCGACGCAGACCCCGGCCGATCACGAGGAGAAGCAGCGCCACCACTACGGCGACGAACAGCACGCCGGGATAATCCCAGCTGCTGCCGGGTTCCATCCCGACGAGTTCGCGGCTGATGTCCTGCCACCTCGAACCGAGGACGAGGAAGGTCGGCACCACCACGATCGCGACCAACGCGAGCAGATACCAGCCGACCTTCCTCACGGTCGCCGACCAGTGCGTCTCGAAGCCGCATTTACGGACGACCCATGCCAGGAGCACACCGACGCCGTACCCGGTGATGACGCTGATGCCGGTCGCGACGCCCTGCAGGTACCAGGGGCGGGGGAGCAGGGACGGCGACAGCGACCAGCAGTAGAACAGCAGCGCGACGGCGAGCCCGACCGGATGAAACCGCCCCAGCCACCGCAGGGTTCCGTCCTTCAGACGAGCCGCGAACGACGGGGAGGGCCCAGGAGGTGCGGGCGGTGTATCGAGGGTCGTGGTCATCGGCGGTCGCTTTCGTCGGAAACCAAGGCGCAGGAAGGAATGGCGAGGTAACGGAATGCGAAGCCGTGGTGGAGAAACTAGCAGATGCTCACCAAGGGTGCCGGGGTTTGCCTAGTCATCGGTGTCGTGCAGTCGGTCGACGGCATCGGCGATGCGCTGTGTGTCGGCGAACGTCCAACCTTCGGGTGATGTCACGGCGGCCCACCCGTAGGGAATGAGGTCCTCGTAGTTGTGCCCGTGACCGACCGGTGGTGACGTGCCGACCATGATGTCGGCAGCGACCTGTGCGAAGGTGACGATCGGGTACCACCGCATGGACGGCGCTCGGTCCGAGCCCGGAGGTTCGGCGAGCCAGTCGGGCCGCTCGAACAGCAATCCCGGTCCCCACCACACCACGGGATCGGATGCGTGCTGCAGATACAGCACTCGCGGGTCGTTCCACGGTCCCTGCTGATCTTCGAGCGTCTGCAGGTCGGAGGCGAACCGCACCGCGACGCCGTCTTCGTAGACGGGCAGGACCTCGGGGCTACCGGGATCGCGGTGATCGACGATGCTGCGCCACAGCTGGTTCGAGTTCGGCGGTCCGACGAAGAGTGCGCCGTCGATCTTGTTGCGCATGTCGGCGAGGTCGTCGAAGGCCGCCTCGGCCGACTGCGAGCCGAGGCTCTCGCCGTAGACGACCAGCTCGGGTCGCTGGTCCTCCGGCAGTTGCGACCAGCGTTCGTGTACCCCGTTGATCAGTGCATTGCCGGCCGCCTTGGCTGCTGAGCCGTCGACGAGAAAGGAGATCCAACTCGGTAGGAAGGAGTACTGGATCGCTGCGATAGCGGAGTTGCCGTTGTAGATCATCTCGATCGAGTCGGCGGCGAACGGATTCACCCACCCGGTTCCGGTGGTGCCGGCAACGACGAGGATCTCGCGTTCCCACGCCTTCGTACGGTCGAGTTCGTCGAGGATCAGCTGCACCTGTTCGTCGGTGGTGCCGTCGGCTTCGAGCCCCGCGTACACCCGTATGGGTTCGAGCGCGGGAGCGCCGTTCAGTTCGGTCAGCTGCTCGGCGTCCATCCCACCTGCGACGAAGGTGCGTCCCTGACGACCGAGGCTCTCCCACGACGACGGAGAAGCCGGGCTGCCCGATCGCTCGGGAATCCGAGGCTGCTCCACGCCTGGGTCCGTGCTGTTGTTGTCGGCGGCGAACACGATCCGCGCGGCCGCAGAGCTGCTCGCGAGCAGAACCTGGTCGACGAACACGACCACCGCGAGCACGAGGATCACCGGGGCAAGGATGCCTGCCGCGGCAACCGGCACACGAAGGCGAGTCGCGAGGAACTCCGCGAAACGTCGTCCGACCCACCGCACTCCGCGGGCGATGTAGAGGAGGGCAGCGAAGATCGCGACGCTCACCAGACCGGTCCGCAGGTACGCGAATCCCGTTGTTTCCTCGATGCCCATGAGGGCACGGACTTCGTTCTGCCAATCCGCCGCGACGAGCAGACTCCCCGCAAGCGTTCCCACCGCCACGACCGCCACGACGACCTCGGCAATGCGTCGGGCGGTGTGGCGTCGTCGCCACCACGTGAGCCGCGGTGCGACCCACCGCCGAGCGGGGAACGCGCCGAGCACACCGATGCCGTAGCCGACGATGCCGGTCACGCCGCTGATCAACCCCTGGTAATACCACTCGCGGGGGATGAGGGAGGGGCTCAGACTCCACGCGAAGAACAACAGGGCGACGACGAGGCCGACGAAGTCGAGGCCGAAGACGGAGAGGTGGCGTCGGTTGTTCTTACTCGACTCGTCGGTTTCCGGGGGCGTGGCGGGGGCAGTCACGATGCGACGATATCCGCATTCAGGGGAATGGGGTGGTCAACGTCATGTACGCGTGAGCCGGCTAGGCCGAGCGTGCACGTAAGTGGCATTCAGCTCGTGTAACACTCGCTTCATGGTGGTGAACATCAGGTTGCAACGTCGGCGGGAGCTTTCGGAGGACGAAATTGCGTCGGACGCGTTGAAACGTCGATGGGTCGGTTACGACCCGCAGGCCGACGAGCGAGAGTTGTGGAAGCACAATAGAGGTCGATGGTCCCTGTCGGAGAGGCGACTGCAAGACGAGCAATTCGCATCGTTCTCTGTAGATGGTCTCATCGTCGCGGTATATCGAATCGATGACTTCGAGCGAGTCTCGGATCCGAGAAGAGGATCGAAGATTGCGCTCATCGGACGGCCGTTGTCGCGCAACAGTCGAGTCCGACGTGCCTTGATTGGTTCTCCAGTACCGACAACAGGTCGAAACCCGATTCAGTACCTTCCGGATCCCTCAATCGAAGAAGCGGATGTTCTCGACCGTACTCCCCGGGCGTTCTTGCTTACATGGAATCCGATGCGGGGTGGATGGAATGACTACGATTCGGTGATCCAAGGGGCACGCGAGGGAACTCCTGAAAAGCATGACTGGTCTACCGGATCAAGGGTGAGTGGAATTTCGTTCGGGGACCAAGTATTCATGTTGATGCAGGGGACTGCAGGCCGAGGAGTTGTTGCCAGCGGCACTGCCCTCGGCGAGATCTACCAGGATGAGCATTGGGACGAGTCAGGTGGTACGGCGAACTACGTGATGGTTCGTTGGGATGTCGCAGTCGAACCGGAACACTGCTTACCGACCGAAACGCTCGAACGGCAACTTCCGAATCAACATTGGTCGCCACAGGGCAGCGGTACCGAATTGAAGTCCGAGGTTGCGCCCGTTTTGGCTGAACTATGGTCGCGCCATCTCGCGAAACTCGGTCGTAGCGGGCAGGGCCGGGAAACCGACGTGAAGCGCCGTCGGCAAGTGGAGGATGCAGCACAGGACCGACTCATGGAGACGTACCGTTCTCAGGGGTGGACAGTCCACGACACGCGGTACGGGAACCCGTTCGACGCGATCGCCGAGAAAGACGGAATAGAACTCTATCTCGAAGCGAAGGGGACGCAATCGAGCGGAGATTCGGTCATAGTTACTCGCGGCGAAGTCGAATTTGCCAGGGCAAATCCTGGGCGTTGCTTCATGGGCATCTGGTCTGGGATAAAGTTCTCCTCGGCCGGAGCACTGGACCAGGATTCCGGCACTTTCGAGATTATCAAGTTCGAGCCGAAGTATGAGGATTTACAATCGATCTCGTACACCTGGGCGCACCGAAATTCCCAATAGTGCAATAGGCTAGTGCAATAGGCAGATCCGTGTGTGCCGGTTCTCGATCGTCGGCACACACCGATCCCGGGGGCGCTTTCTCAACGCTGCACGGTACTGCGACCTACAGGTCCCACACCTGATCAGGATCATCGAGCGCCGCGCGAATCTGTCCGAGATCACCGAGGTCGGCCAGGGGAGAAGTCTTGGCGATGTCGACGATCCCTCGCAGGACCTCGCTGATCACTTGTGAATTCTCTTGCTCCAGTGCCCGATCCAGTCGGGAGAACAAGGCATCGAAGGTTGTGCGGCGCTCGGTAAAGGACTGCTCGAAGTAGTCTCTGACGATGGACTCGGCGGACTTGATGCGCTGGACTTCCGCGGTGGCGTAGGTGTGCAGGCGGGTGCGTTTCGTTTGTTCGACTGCGTGGATCTCGATGCATTGCTGCGCGGCGGTGACTAGCTGCGAGAGCGCTGCGAAACCGTCGACCGCAGCAATATTGCGTTTCACCGAGCCCAATACCTCGCCCTCGTGCACTTTCCGGTCGGCCTTGTTCGGCGCCACGGTCGCCTCCTTCGGTCATCGGGCGGTACCGCACGGTCAGATTCGCGCTGTTCTCGGTCAGCTCGCCGTCTTCGTCGAGAATGGGAGTCGCGGCGACATCCCGGACAGCCTTCGACAGTGTGATTGCCTGCTGAAAGCGCGACGCATGAATGTGTGCATCGAAAGGCTCCGACTCGAGCACGTCCAGTGCCGCGACTGCCTTGACAGTCAGCGCGCCGAGCACGGAGCGCAATTCGTCGATGCGGTGGTCGACGGCGGTCAGGAGAGTGTCGGTGGTGCCCAATTCGGCATTCGCAATGTCGATCTTGGCTTGGAACTCGGCTGCTTCGGTGAGTGCCTTCTGGCCTTGCCCCTTGATGACGAATCCGCTGATAAGGAGAGCGGGGCCGATCGTCACCACATTCAGCGCTGCCGCGCCGAGTGCCACACCGCCACCACCGGCGGACAGCGCGCCTCCGCCGAGCCATGCCATTGCGGCGCTCTGCGCGGCTGCTCCCGAGAGACCGGATATGGCGGCCCCTGTGCTTGCGACACCGAAGTTTGTGGCGGCAGCCGACACTGCGGATGCGGTGCCGACACCGGTCGCAACCGATGCCATGGCTCCGCCGAGCCAGCCTCCTAAGAGCATGTCTCATTTGGCGAGCTTCTTGAAGCAGGTCAACGCCGCAGCGAGTTGGAGAAAAGCAGCGAAGTACTCGCCCTGGCGTTCGTAGCGGATGGTCAGCCGGCGGTAGCCGCTCAGCCACGCCAGGGTGCGTTCGATCTTCCAGCGGTACCGGCCGAGGCGTTCGCTGCTGTCGACACCGCGGCGGGCGATGCGCGGGACGATCCCGCGGGCCCTCAACCACCGGCGGTGGACCGGATAGTCGTAACCCTTGTCCGTCCGCAACCGGCCGGGCCGGCGGCGACGCGGACCCCGACGCGATCGCACCGCCGGGATCGCGCTGACCATCGGCTGCAGCATCACACTGTCGTGGGTGTTCGCCGAGGTCACCGCGGTGACCAGCGGGATACCGTCGGCGTCGGAGAGAATGTGGATCTTCGAGCCGTTCTTGCCGCGATCGACCGGGCTGGGACCGGTCAAAGATCCCCTTTTTTCGCCCGCACGTGAGCGGCATCGAGGATCGCGGCAGACCAGTCCAGATCCCCGCCGGCGCCGAGCCGATCGAGGACCTGGCGGTGCAGCTCGTCGAATACTCCGGCTTTGACCCACGTGGTGAAGCGGCGGTGCGCAGTCGGGACGCTGACTCCGAACGACGGCGGCAGGTGCCGCCACGCACCCCCGCTGGTGAGCACATAGACGATGGCAGTGAACACTGCACGATCATCGAGTGCTGCGCGGCCGCCGCCCTGCGGCCGCGCCCGGAACCCGGGTAACAGCGGTTCGACGATCTCCCACAACGCATCCGGTACCAACCGGGAAGACAACGCATCGACCACGACGGTGCATTATGCCGCACACAAGATTCAGGCCATACAAGACAGGCTCTAAGTTCAGGTCGAGGCCGTTCGGTCCGTCGACCTGCGTGATACCGGCCTGGAGCCCGTCGGCCAGCAGCCGCTCGTTCTCCCGTACCTGCTTCTCGTGTCGACGCAAGAACTCCGCCATGCGGATGACAACGTCGGTCAACGACTGTTGCTGCTGCCCGCCCAACGATTCGAGCTGGGCGTTGGTCTTCTCGACGCGTTCTACGATCGCGTCGCGGCGCTTGGTGTATTGCTCGTGAGCCCTGCGCAGTTGGTCCGCTGCCTTCTTGCGGTCGGCGATGCCTTTGCCACTGAGCGCGACGCCGCCGCCCGTCACGGCGCCGATGGCGATCAGCGCGGCCGGAATCAGAGGTAGGACCATGAGCTCTCCTTCGTGTGGTCGGCACAGTGTGCCACTCGACCCGGACAAATCAACCACTGGTCCCGTCTGGATGGCATGGACGGTCGGAGTGGGGAGGATGAGGGGCGGATCGTCGGGATCTCAGCGTCCATGGGGACCAAATCCTCTGCATCGGCGGGACCAACTGCGATCGATATTACGCTGGGGTAACGATCCCATTAGCGCTCGTAACGGGCTGTGAGTGTCCCCCGATTGAAGGATCAATAACGCCGATACCTGCCGGGATGTACTCGCCCAGGAACCGGTCCGAAGCTAGCCCCCGAGAGAAGCCTGTGCAGTCACCGTCCGACCCGTTCGATTTCAGCGAGTACTCGAGTTCGCGAGACGGGATAGACACACCATCGACGACCCCGAGCGGACCTGCATGGGGGAGCGCTCCGACCTTCGGTTCCCAGGGCCGTAATCAGGTACTCGACGCGAACTGGGTGGTCGTCGGCCAGACCCCGGGTGTAGGCGTTCCTATTGGGGAAGGAGACGCAGTCCTTTCGGTCGTGAAGCTGAACGAACCGAATCCTTGCTGATTCGCAATCATGGATCCAGCAGACCGGGGCGGGAGTTCCTCTTCCACCTCCAAGCCCATTAGTGGAGTCTCAATGCAAACTGCAGTGAAGTGGGAATACCTCACCGAGTCGATCAGCGTCACGGAACGGTAGAACCCGAAGAAGCAGGCGGAATCACTGCAGGCGTTCAGTGACCGCTTGAACGGTCTGGGGGCACGGGGGTGGGAGCTGATCAGCTATCAGAACATTCCGCTGATGGGAAACATCACGGGCAATGTAAAGGGGCAACTCTACCTCGCGATCTTCAAGAGGCAGGTGATCTAACGGCGTCGGGGTATGGATCTCGGGCTTTAGGATCGACCCGATTTCCGTAAGAATTGCGCTCGGGGATCTTCTCTCTGTCCCCTTGGGGGGCTGCATGATTGAGGCTAGCGTGCATGTTGCATGATGTACCTCATGCAACAGCTCGAGGCGCGCGAAGTGCCATTGAACAAAGTATTTTGTGGCGACTACGACTTTCATATCCCGGAATACCAACGCCCTTATGCCTGGCAGGTCGAGCAAGCTGGTCAGCTTCTCGAAGACCTGGTGGAAGCGATGGACCGTGGCGACGACGAACCGTACTTTCTGGGCTCGATCGTCCTGGTCAAGACACCCAATGCGGCGCGTGCTGAGGTAATCGACGGACAGCAGCGTTTGACGACCCTGACCATCCTGCTCGCTGTACTGCGTGACTCGACAGAAAACCCGGAGCTCGCCAAGCAGATTGATGCGATGCTCCAAGAGCCCGGAAACTTGATGTTGGACCTCGAAACGAAGCCGCGCTTGGCACTTCGAGCCAGGGATCGCCAGTTCTTCGCCGACCATGTCCAGTCCTCGGGTGGTGTCAAGCTTCTCAAAGATGTCAAGGCAGACAATCTGAGAACAGATGCGCAGCGCTCCATTCATGGGAATGGTCTCGCGCTGTTCAAGACCGTGTCCGAGTGGCCAGAGGATCGTCGGCTGCAGCTCACCAGAATGCTTGCCGCCCGAACCTTCCTTGTAGTGGTTACCACTCCGGATCTGGCGAGTGCGCACCGAATCTTCAGTGTCATGAACTCGCGGGGATTGGACCTCTCCGCAGCCGACATCTTCAAGGCCAGAGTCGTAGGCGACGTGGACGAAAGTCGGCGAGACGAGTACGCAGACCGGTGGGACGACGCCGAAGAAGCATTGGGCACGGATGACTTCGCAGACTTGTTTCTGCACATCAGAACAATTGTCGTCAAGGAACGACCCAAGAAGGAACTCCTCAAGGAGTTCGAG
>NZ_AJVB01000101.1:0-10641 GCF_000278445.1 Rhodococcus sp. R1101 | reverse complement strand
CGCGAAGAAGAGCAAGATCCCGGTGATCGCCGACATCCACTTCCAGCCGCGGTACATCTTCGCCGCGATCGACGCCGGCTGCGCGGCCGTGCGCGTCAATCCCGGCAACATCAAGGAATTCGACGGTCGTGTCAAGGAGGTTGCGAAGGCGGCCGGCGATGCCGGAATCCCCATCCGCATCGGCGTCAACGCCGGTTCGCTCGATCCCCGCCTGATGGCCAAGTACGGCAAGGCCACCCCGGAAGCGCTCGTCGAGTCGGCGTTGTGGGAGGCGAGCCTGTTCGAGGAACACGGCTTCGGCGACATCAAGATCTCCGTCAAGCACAACGACCCGGTCGTGATGGTCGAGGCCTACCGTCAGCTCGCCGCGCAGTGCGACTATCCGCTGCATCTGGGTGTCACGGAGGCCGGTCCGGCTTTCCAGGGCACCATCAAGTCGGCCGTGGCCTTCGGTGCGCTGCTGAGCGAGGGCATCGGCGACACGATCCGCGTGTCGCTCTCGGCGCCACCGGCCGAGGAGATCAAGGTCGGCACCCAGATCCTGCAGTCCCTGAACCTGCGTCCCCGCAAGCTCGAGATCGTCTCCTGCCCGTCCTGCGGACGCGCCCAGGTGGACGTCTACTCCCTCGCCAACGAGGTCACGGCCGGTCTCGAAGGCATGGAGGTGCCACTGCGGGTCGCGGTGATGGGCTGTGTCGTCAACGGCCCCGGTGAGGCCCGCGAGGCCGATCTCGGTGTGGCCTCCGGAAACGGCAAGGGCCAGATCTTCGTCAAGGGCAAGGTCATCAAGACCGTGCCCGAGGCGCAGATCGTCGAGACGCTCATCGAGGAAGCGATGCGGATCGCCGACGAGATGGAAGGCGACGCCGCGGGCGGCGGTCCCGTGGTGTCGGTCGGCTGATACGGGTGGGGCGCACGGGGCGGGCCTCTCTCACTTTCGGGTCCTCCGGTTTCCACGCCGCCGCCCGACATGGCACCCTGATGTCGTATCGGCTTGTCGACGGGTGGTGAGCGAGTGCTCAAGCTTCTGGGTGTCCGGTCGTTGGGCGGACGTGACACCGCCGCGGTGCTCCGGGTGCTCGCCCGAGACCCCGTGGCCGCGTGCATGGTGGCCGGCCGCATCGAGGAGTACGGGCTCGACGGACGTGCCGTCGGCGGCGAGATGTGGAGCCGCGGCGGACCGGAGACGTCGCTGTGTTTCTCGGGTGCCAACCTCATTCCGTTGCTGGGCAGCCCGGACGACATCCAGGCGTTCGCCGAACGCGCGAGTCGCGGTCCGCGGCTGTGTTCGTCCATCGTCGGTCGCGCCGAGTACGCGCTGCCCATGTGGGAGCGGCTCGAATCCACGTGGGGCGCTCCCCGCGAGGTGCGCGCCGAGCAACCCCTCCTCGTCCTCGACCGCGAACCGCTCGTGGACCCCGACCCGCTGGTCCGGCCCGTGCGGACCGACGAACTGGATGTGTATCTGCCCGCCGCGATCTCGATGTTCATCGAGGAGGTCGGCATCGATCCGCGAACCGGCGACGGCGGTGCGGGCTACCGGCGTCGTGTCGCGAGTCTGATCGCGGCGGGACGTGCCTGGGCGCGCTTCGAGAACGGGCAGGTCGTGTTCAAGGCGGAGGTGGGCTCGCAGTCGTCCACGGTGGGCCAGATCCAGGGCGTATGGGTCGATCCCGCACACCGTGGCACAGGTCTCGGCACGGTCGGCACAGCCGCTGTGGCGTGCGCGGTCGCTCGCAGCGGTCGTCTGCCCAGTCTCTACGTCAACAGCTTCAACGCTCCGGCCCGCGGAGCCTACGCCCGCGCAGGATTCCGTCAGGTCGCGACGTTCTCCACGGTGCTGCTCGACTGATTTCCCGCCGGCTCTGCCTACGATGACGGGCGATGAGACCTCGAAGCGGCACCCCGGCATCCCCGTACACCCGCGCGCTCCGGATCTGCGCGGCGTTGTCGGCGACCGTCGTGCTCCTCGGCCTGGCCGTCGCGTGCACGCCGCGACCGGCCGGTCCCGAGGCGGCCGCCCAGGCATTTCTCGACTCGTTCGCCGCGCAGGACGTGGACTCGGCGGCGGCCCGCACCGACCGTCCCGGCGACGCGGCCGTCGCGATGCAGGAGGTCCTGGACGGGTTGCAGGCCGAATCCCTCACGGCCACAACCACATCTGTCCGGATCAGCGGCGACTCCGCCGCCGTGGGGTACAGCTACGAATGGCACCTGCCGAAGGAACGGGTGTGGCAGTACGCCGGTGAACTCAACATGGGGCGCAGCGGGACCGACTGGGTCGTGCGGTGGGCGAAGTCCGCGCTGCACCCGCAGCTCGGCGAACGACAGACCATGCTGCTCCGCAGCAGCCCGGCACCGCGTGCCCGGGTCAACGAGCATGCCGGCAGCGACATCCTCGTCCCCGGCACGGTCTACGGCATCGCGTTCGACGCGTCCAAAGCCACCGACCTCGCCGGTGCGGCGCGTCAGCTCGCATCGGCACTCTCGGAGTTCGACGCCTCGCTCACCGCGCAGGCCATCGCGGAATCGGTGACGGCCGCGTCCGGTCCGCGTGCGGTGCTGCGGCTGCGCGAGGACGACTACGAACGCGTCGCCCCCCGCCTGTCGGGGATCGACGGAGTCGTGGTGACCGAGCAGGCCGATCTCGTCGCGACCGACCGCAACTTCGCCCCCGATCTCGTGGGGCAGATCAAGAAGACCGTCATCGACGAGGTCGACGGTACGGCGGGGTGGAGTGTCGTGGTGGTGAACCAGTACGGCGTCGACACCGGGGTACTCACCGAGACACCGCCGCAGCCGGCCCCGTCGTTCTCGGTCAGCCTCGATCGTCCCCTTCAGCTCGCGGCCCAGGCGGCCGTCGATGCGCGGACCGAACAGGCGATGACGGTGGTGATCGAGGCGTCCACGGGTGCCGTCCTGGCGGTGGCCCAGAACAAGGCCGCCGACCGCGACGGGCCCGTCGCGCTGGCCGGCCAGTATCCACCGGGTTCGACGTTCAAGATCATCACCTCCGGTGCGGCGATCGCCGACGGGCGTGCGAACCCGAACACCATGGTTCCGTGCCCCGGCCGCATCACCATCGGGGAGCGGAGCGTGCCGAACTACAACGAATTCGAGCTCGGAACGGTGCCTCTCGCCACGGCGTTCGCCCGATCCTGCAACACCTCCTTCGCCAAGCTCGCCTCCGAGATGGAGCCGGACGCGTTGACGGTCGCCGCCTCCCGGTTCGGGATCGGTGTGGAC
Source organism: Rhodococcus sp. R1101 (assembly GCF_000278445.1). Lineage (NCBI taxonomy): Bacteria > Bacillati > Actinomycetota > Actinomycetes > Mycobacteriales > Nocardiaceae > Rhodococcus > Rhodococcus sp. R1101. Next base: position 7,395 of record NZ_AJVB01000101.1, on the reverse strand, counting down.
TACGAGGTGGTCGGGATGCCGACCTTCACCGGTTCGGTTCCTCCCGCGGAGGATCTCGTCGAACGGACCGAGGACGGCTTCGGCCAGGGCAAGGTCGTCGTCAGCCCGTTCGGGATGGCGCTGGCCGCGGCGACGGTCGCCGCCGGCCGCACCCCCGTGCCCTATCTCATCGCCGGGCGCGAGACGGTCGTCGACGGTGCACCGCCGCCGGTGACGCCGGAGATGGTGGAGGGTCTGCGCGAGATGATGCGGCTGGTGATCACCAGCGGCACCGCCGATCGCATCCGGGACCAGGGCGACGTCTACGGCAAGACCGGTGAGGCCGAGGTCGAAGGCGGGTCGCACTCGTGGTTCGTCGGCTACCGCGGTGATCTCGCGTTCGCGACGCTCGTCGTCCGCGGCGGCAGCTCCGACAACGCGGTCGCGGTCACGCGTGACATGTTCGACGCCCTGCCGCCCGAATACGACGAAGGGGCTTGAGTTCGGGGCTGCGGACCCGGCCGGATATTAGGGCAGCAGCCCCGACTTGCGCGCCGCGACGACGGCCTCGTGCCGGGAATGGACGTCGAGCTTGCTCATGGCGCTGCGCAGGTAACTCTTGACCGTCTCGGCACCGACCGACAGGCGCTGGGCGATCTCGGCGTTGCTGCACCCGAGCGCCACATGGGACAGCACGTCGGTCTCGCGCGGGGACAGCACGACCTCCGTGGGTTCCGGCTGCGTCCCGTCGAGCACTCCGGCGAGCCGGTCGGAGAGCGAGCGGAGCTTCTCCTGGAGCGCCGGGTCGGTCGCGCCCTGGGCGAGCACCCGTAGCTCGGCGTGGACTTCGCGGACCTGCGCGGTCGCGACCGGGTCGCGGTCGCCGGACGAATGCTCGAGCATCGCGAGTCGCCGATCGACCTCGTCGCGCACCGCGATCTCGTGTGCGAGACGTGCTGCCGCCTGCGCGAACGCCGTCACCGCGCGATCACCGACCGGGGCGCACTCGCGGGCCGCGCCGTACAGCACGGCGCGGGCCTTCCCTTCGACGAGCACGGGCACGGCGAGGATGGACCGCAACCCCTCGTACAGCACCGGACGATCGAAATGGTGCGTGATCGACGCGGAGCGACCGTAGTCCGACACCGTCACCACCCGCGACTCCGCGAGAACGCGGCCGCCGAGACCTGCGCGCGGCGGCACCACGACACCGGCCAGACTGTTGGTGCGGGTGCCGAAGAATTCACTCAGTTGCAGAGATCCCTGTTGTACCTCACCGGCGAAGACCACCGGCAGTTGGGCGTGCGCCGCGGTGCGGCGGAGTTCTCCCCGCAAGGCATCACCGTCGCGGGGACGCAGGAGCGCCGACGAGGAGGACGACACGAACGCCACCCCTTTCCGGGGGTATCGGGAATACGGTGTGACTCGAATCATAGACGTCGAACGGGTCTATCCCACAGACGACGACATACCGGCCGGTACGGACGAAAGGACCACGATGCGCGACACAGCAAGCCGTGTGCGGACACTGCTCGAGCGGTACGACACGGCAGACGCCTGCGCAGCCCGATTGCTGTGCGACGACCACCCCGCCGATGCGGTGGCGTTCACCGTCATCGACGCCGATCTGAGTTCCACCGACCTCACCTACGGTGAGCTTCGGGAACGCTCGGCGCGCTTCGCCGCGGCGCTGGCGGATCTCGGTGTCGAACCCGGCGACCACGTCGCCACGCTCATGGGCAAGTCCGCGGATCTGGTGGTCGCGGTTCTCGGCATCTGGCGTCGCGGCGCGGTGCACGTGCCGTTGTTCACCGCCTTCGCGGCGCCGGCGATCGCCTTCCGGCTCGACGCCAGCGGCACCAAGGTGGTCGTGGCCGACCACGACCAGGCGGGCAAGCTCGCCGCGGGCTCCGATCTTCCCGCCGACGTGCCGTGGCAGGTCGTCGTGGCCGGTGGGGGGAATGACGACGCATCGGGTCGCGGGGCCCGCGACTTCGGCGAACTGCTCGCAGCGCACTCGGCCGACGACCCCCGAGGCGAGGCGGTTCGCCGTGGGTGGGGGCGGACGGCTGGTCCAGTTGTTCACCTCCGGCACGACCGGCACCCCCAAGGGCGTTCCCGTCCCGGTGAAGGCGCTGGCGTCCTTCCACGCCTACCTGGAGTTCGGTCTCGACGTGCGCGAGGACGACGTCTTCTGGAACGCCGCCGACCCGGGATGGGCATACGGGCTCTACTACGCGCTGCTCGGGCCGCTCGCCGCCGGTCGACGCAGCCTCCTGCTGCACGCCGGCTTCTCGCCCGCGCTCACCTGGAAGATCCTCGACACCTTCGGCGTCACCAACTTCGCGGCGGCCCCGACCGTCTACCGGAGCCTGAAGGCCGACACGGCGGAGCATCCGCAGGTCCGGCTGCGCCGCGCCTCCTCGGCCGGTGAGCCGCTCACCCCCGACGTCCTCGCCTGGTCCGAGGAGACCCTCGGCGTCGTGGTCCGCGACCAGTACGGGCAGACCGAACACGGCATGTTCGTCGTCGACGCATGGGCGGACGAGTTGCGCGAGGACACCCCGCCGCGGTCGATGGGCAAGCCCCTGCCGGGCTGGAGCTGCACGGTGCTGCAGGAGGACAGCGACGAACCGGCCGAACCGGGTGAGGTCGGCCGCGTCGCGATCGACGTGCACGCGAGCCCGCTCGTGTGGTTCACCGGGTATGTCGACGCTCCCGAGAAGACCGCCGAACGGTTCAGCGCCGACGGCCGGTGGTATCTGACCGGCGACGCCGGGAAGGTCGACGAGAACGGATTCTTCTTCTTCTCGTCCCGCGACGACGACGTGATCATCATGGCCGGTTACCGCATCGGCCCGTTCGACGTCGAGTCGGTGCTCGTGATGCACCCCGACGTGATCGAGGCCGCGGTGGTCGGATTGCCGGACGAGCTGCGCGGTGAGGTCCTCGAGGCGTTCGTGGTGCTGCGCGAGGGAGTCCACGGCGACGATGCGCTCGAGGCGGACCTCCAGAAGCTCGTGAAGCAGAAGTACGCCGCGCACGCCTACCCGCGCGCCGTCCACTTCGTTCCGCACCTGCCCAAGACGCCGAGCGGCAAGGTCCAGCGGTTCAGGTTGCGCCAGGCGGGCGCCGTCGGCTGATCTGTGGATGACGGCCTGATCGGTGGATGACGGGGGAGCGGGGCGCGGCAGCTAATCTGGAAGTCATGGCTACCCGCGCTCCGCTCGTCCCCGGCACTCCGACTCCCGTCCGGGAGGTGCCCGCGTCGATCGAACGCCCGGAGTACGTGTGGAAGCCCACGGCGAAGGAAGGCAACGAGCCGTGGGTGCAGACACCCGAGACGATCGAGAAGATGCGACTCGCCTCGAAGATCGCCGCGCAGGCCCTCGTGGAAGCAGGTAAGGCCGTCGCGCCGGGTGTGACCACCGACGAGATCGACCGCGTCGCCCACGAGTACATGTGCGATCACGGTGCCTACCCGTCGACGCTGGGCTACCGCGGCTTCACCAAGTCGTGCTGCACCTCGCTCAACGAGGTGATCTGCCACGGGATCCCCGACTCGACCGTCGTCGAGGACGGCGACATCGTCAACATCGACGTCACCGCCTACATCGACGGCGTCCACGGCGACACCAACGCGACCTTCCTCGCCGGCGACGTCTCCGAAGAGGTCCGCCTTCTGGTCGAACGCACCCGCGAGGCGACGATGCGGGGCATCAAGGCCGTCAGGCCCGGCCGGGCCCTCAACGTCGTCGGCCGGGTCATCGAGTCCTACGCCAACCGCTTCGGCTACGGCGTCGTCCGCGACTTCACCGGCCACGGCATCGGCGAGACCTTCCACAACGGCCTGGTGATCCTGCACTACGACCGTCCCGACATCGACACGATCATCGAACCCGGGATGGTGTTCACCATCGAGCCGATGATCAATCTCGGCACCCCCGACTACGAGATCTGGGACGACGGCTGGACGGTCGTCACCAAGGACCGCAAGTGGACCGCGCAGTTCGAGCACACCATCGTCGTCACCGACACGGGCGCCGAGATCCTCACCCTGCCGTGACCACCTAGGGCGCGGCGTTCCGGGCGACCCACCAGGTCGCGCTCGTGCACACCGCGGCGACCAGTGCGGGAAGCACCACCAGGGTCGTGGTCGGCGCAGCATCGGCGAACCACGACCACAGCGCCGACCACGATCCGGTCCACGTCACGACGATCGCGACGAGACCGCCGAGCACCACGACGGACGCGGTAGCCGTCAGCAGACCCGTTGCGCGCCAACGGTGCTGGATGGCGCCGGCGAGCATCGCCAGTGCGATGATCAGGAGCATCGTGGTGAAGAAGCCCAGGAACTGCACCACGGAACTGTCGGTGACGAAACGCAGGATTCCGAACATCCGCATGTTCACGCCCCAGCCACCGGTCGCGGCTTCGAGCACCGAGAGGATCTGGAAGACGACCGAGAACACCGCGGACTGGACCACGGCGATCCACACCATCGACTGCATGTAGTGCGATCGGGTGGAGCCGAGACGCAGTGCGAACGAGAACATCTGGGTCATCGCCAGGAGGTAGAACGCGATGACGAAGCCGTAGACCGACAGCACGCTCCCGGTGACGTTGTACTCGGCACCCGTGTCGACGAGCGAGAAGATCACCCACGGGATGAGGGCCGAGGTGACCAGCAGTCCGACGGGCCACGCGAGGAGCAGTGGCCATGAGACGAGCTGCAGGCGGGCGACGGACAGGACGCGCGCGGGCCCGGTGGTGATCGGGGCCGGCAGCGGGATCGCGGTGGTCACAGCGATGCCTCCTCGTTCGTGGTGACGGATTCGGATGTCCGGTGGAGATGGACGACGAGGTCCTGGAGCGAGATCGGTTGCACGTCCACCCGTCCGGAGGTGCGGGGAAGTTCGTCCGGGTCGCTGCGGAGGAAGGTCGTGCGGGCGACGCCGCCGAGTCCCTCCGTGTGCAGGACGGTGCTGTCGCCGACGATCCGTGCCACTTCGTCCGCCGGTCCGGTCGCCTGCGCGGCCCGGGTGCGCAGCGTGTCGGTGTCCTCGTCGACGACGAGATGTCCGCGGTCGAGCACGAGGACGTGTTCCAGGAGGTCGGCGGCCTCGTCGATCAGATGGGTCGACAAAACGACGGTGCGCGGCCGCTCGGCGTAGTCGAGCAGCAGTTCGTCGTAGAACATCTGCCGGGCGACGGCGTCGAGGCCCAGATACGGCTCGTCGAAGATCGTCACCGGTGCGCGCGACGCGAGGCCCACCACGATGCCCAGCGCGGAACTCATGCCGCGGGAGAGCTTCTTGACCTTGCGGCCGCAGGGCAGCGCGAACCTCTCGGCCAGCCGCTCGGCGTACCCCCGATCCCACAGTGGCAGAAGCAGTTCCGCCGAAGCGAGCACGTGCCCGACCCGCAGGTCGTCGGGATGACGCTGGGTGTCGGCGACGAAGCACAGCTGCTGGAGTACGGCGGTGTTCTCGTACGGATCCGCTCCGAACACCTCGACGCTGCCGGTGGTGGGACGCAGGTGGCCCGCAAGCAGCTGCATCAGGGTGGTCTTGCCGGCGCCGTTGCGGCCGAGCAGGCCGTAGATCGTGTTCCGGTGCAACGTGAAGTCGGCGTCGGTGAGGGCAGCGACGTCCCCGAACTGCATGCCGAGGTGACGCGCGCGGACGACGGGCGAGGTGATGGTCATCTGTGCTCCCGTGTGTCGAGCATGGACTTGAGCTCGTCGATGCCGATTCCGAGTTTTCCGGCCTCGAGGACGAGCGGGACGACGTACTGCCGGGCGAACCGATCCCGTCGGCGGGCGACCAACTTGTCGCGGGCGCCGGTGGTGACGAACATGCCGATTCCTCGCTTCTTGTAGAGAATTCCCTCGGCTGTCAGGGCGTTGAGGCCCTTCGCCGCCGTGGCCGGGTTGATGCGGTGGAAGGCGGCGAGCTCGTTCGTGGAGGGAACCTGCGTCTCTTCCGCGAGGCTGCCGTCGACGATCGAGTTCTCGATGAGCTCGGCGATCTGCCGGAAGAGGGGCTTGCCCTCGTCGTTCAGCACGATGCCCCCGAACCCGAAGGCAGGTGCATCGGTTCATTACTCATGTAATGAACCATAGGACCTGATCGTCGATACGGCAAGAGCCGGTGCACCTACCGCGGCCATGTAGCGTTTGCGCATGGACTCGAGGACGGTGACCACGCCCGGTGGCGACGTGCAGGTACGGATCGGCGGCCCCGAAAGTCGTTACACGGTGCTGCTCTTCCCGGATGCGGGAGAGAACGCGGACGTGTACGACGTCGTGTGCGAACGGCTGCACACCTCCGACCTACGGACGATCGTGGTCGAGAAGATCGACGGTCTCGCGCCCGGTGACGTCTTCGCCCTGCTCGACGGTCTCGCCCTGCCCTGGGTGCACCTGGCGGGCAGTGGAGCAGGAGCCGAGCTGGCATGGGCCGTCGCCGCAGGACGATTCGGACGCTTCGCGAGTCTCGTGGTCGCCGATCGCGGCCATCCCGCGGTCCCGGACCGCGACGGCACGGTGCGCGACGCCACGGCGCCGCCCGCGGAGGTCCCCACCACGATCGTCGTCGGCAACTCGTCGCGTCGCGCCGAGGCCGACGCGTCGATGCGCTACGTGACGGGGGAGTTCCGGGTGGTCGAACTCGACGGAGTGGACAACGTGCCCGTCGACGCGCCCACCGACTTCGCGTCCGCGATCGCGCTGCGTACCGGCAGCTGGTGATACGCGTGTGGCCTGCGGCCCCGGAGGGCGGCAGGCCACACGGCGCCGACGAGGGTGCTCGGAGACCGGGGAGCGCTCAGAGGCCGAGCAGTGCGTTCTCGACGAGCTCGGGCAGAGCGGGATGGATCCAGTACTGGCCGGTCGCCATCTCCCGGGCGGGCAGACCGAACGACATCGCCTGGATGAGCGGCTGGATCACCGTCGACGCCTGCGACCCGATGATGTGGGCACCGAGCAGCAGACCCGTGGACCGATCGGCGATCAGCTTGCAGAAGCCCTCGGTGTCCTCCATCGCCCACCCGTAGGCGACGTTCCCGTAGTCCTGGATCTTGACGGAGATGTCGTATCCCGCGTCCCGGGCCTCGGCTTCGGTGAGGCCGACGGTCGCGATCTGCGGATCGGTGAACACGGCCGACGGGACGAAGCGATGGTCCGTTCGGTGCAGACCCGCGGTGTCGCCACCCCACGCGCCGCGGAGCAGGTTGTGCTGCACGACCCGTGCCTCGTGGTTGGCGACGTGCTTGAGCTGGTAGGGCGACGACACGTCACCGAGCGCGAAGACTCCTGCTGCGGACGTGCGCTGGAACTCGTCGACCACGATGCGGCCCTGCGCGTCGAGCTCGATGCCGGCCGCCGCGGTGTCGAGCAGGTCTCCGTTCGGCTGC
>NZ_AJVB01000100.1:0-10666 GCF_000278445.1 Rhodococcus sp. R1101 | reverse complement strand
ACTCCCCGCGGTGGCCGAGCATCTCGGGCAGGCCCGGGAGGACATCCTCGCGTTCACCGCCTTTCCGAAGGACGTGTGGAGTCAGATCTGGTCCAAAAACCCCACCGAGAGGCTGAACAAGGAGATCCGGCGCCGCACCGACGCGGTGGGGATCTTCCCGAATCGGGACGCGATCGTCCGTCTGGTCGGTGCGGTGCTGGCCGAACAGACCGACGAATGGCTCGAAGGCCGGCGTTATCTCGGCCTTGACGTGCTGGCCCGATGCCGTCTGAATACCGTCGTCGATACCGACAGCGAGATGGGAGCGGACACCATGCCTGCACTCAGCGCCTGAGACCTACGGGGTCACGCAGCGTTACACCACTTCTGAGGACTTGACCTCCATATGCGTATTTCATACCGCTGTTCACCCCTTCAACTCGCTCATGGGAGGACTTTCCTGGACACAGTGAAGGGAGTCTCAGAGGAAAGGCGGCGGACCGCCACTTTCCGGGCAGAGTATGGACGGAGAGGAAGCGTTGTGATGACCTCATTGTTGTCGCGCAACCATGCCCGCAAGCCGGTGGTCACCACCGGTATCGCGCTCGCGGCGGCGGTGCTGTTACCCACGGCCGCGCCGGCGCAGCCACAGAACATGGTCACAGAGGTCGATCCTCGCACCGGGCAGTACACGATCCGCGTCTCCCCACAACGAGAGGGACTATACGAGGTGGTGATCGCGACCGGAACTGCCGGACGTATCACCGGATTTCCCGACGAATGCGGCCGCGAGTCTGTCCTCGAAGAACAAATTCTCGACGTCCCGGATGCCGCAACCCTTCCGCAGGCGTCGCCGGTGACACGCACCGTATTGCGGTGCACTCTGGGGCGGATCGACAACGGCGAGGTTCGTCGCGTTCCGGTTACTGTCGTTGATCATCTCGAATCCGGCACTGATGATATGGCCGCAACACTGTACGACCTCGGTGGTCAGGAACTCGAACGTCGCGAATGGACGATGATTCCCGCTACGATCTGCGCCCCGGCTTCCGGGGCTGCCACGCTCGACGAACACGGTGTCATCGACACCACTGCTGAGGGGCCGGCTCGTGTGAGCATCGCTGGTACAGCACCAGCGCACACCCAGCTGATCCTGGTCGGTGTCGACAGTTGTCACCGGCATATCGACCGCAGTCTGACCACCACGAACGAGGGGGCTTTCCGATTTACCGGACTACTTCCGGGACGCTACGCAGTGCTCGACGACCAGTCGTTCGTGCTGCAATACCTCGAAGTGACCGCCGATGCTCCCATCGTGAATGATCTCGATCTGATCGACCCGGTGCTCGGACCCGTCTATGGCCGGGGTGCAGCACCGATCGGCTTCCGCTATCCCTAATGACAGTTCCCGGACCCTCCGAACGAACCGGTGCGGTGCAGTTTCAGCAGGTCAGGGCCATCGAGTCTGCCGATTCTCGTGCAGTGACGTGTCCTCTCACCGTAACGCGAGGTACGCGAGTATGGACGCACCTGTGCATGGAGTAACACATCACCTAAATCGAGTGCAGAAAGAGTGGGATGAGACGGGCAATTCGATACACCGCCGGGATGATTGTGGTGGTGACGATCGGGGCGGGCACGATCATCGCGGGATGCGCGGCGGTGGCAGAGATTACCGATGTATCGTTCTGGTCGGCTTGGGAACTGGCGGCTCTACCGATAGCGATGCTTCTTCTGGGAGCCGTGCTGTTGCTCACGGCAGTGGTGCTGGCCGAGAATGTCACGGCGCAAAGGCGAATGCTGTCTCGATACCGACCCGAGTCCCCTGCCGATGTGACTCGTCCACCCCGTTGACGGGTCATATGTGGCTGTAGTTGCCGCACAGATCTTCTCGACCTCGTGGGTGGAAAATCCGTTGTCGAACAGGCCTTCGGCTCTCGATACCATCTGGCGCCATCTTTGTCGAGGCTGTGTTCGCATCGGACTGCCACCTTGCTGGATGCACGAAATAACTGGTCGAATCTCAGCGGCTGCGGTGGAACCAGGAACCATGCCCGCGACGATCAGCTGTGTGCGGTACGCGGCCGCTGCTCTGATGTTCGGCTCCCGAATGGGGATCGAGAACTCTTGGGGTGTTGTTGATCATGTTTGCGGCATTCGGGTCGTGCTCGAGTACAACATTGACGTATTGATAGTTGTTGAAAGTGGCGGCGGGGCGCTGCGGGGTATCGAGGAAAGGGATGTCCTGGTGGTCGCTGCGTGTGTCAGATCTGTTGTGCCGGTTTCACGTTCGGTGGTCGACGCGGTCCCGCGGCCCCGGCTGTTCACGGTGCTGGAGCAGCACGCAAGTTTAACTGTGGTGCATGCTCCACGAGGGTTCGGCAAACGCACCCTGCTTGCCAGTTGGGTCCATGGTGGAGGTGCATCAGACCGCGATGTGATCTGGGTGGACGCCCTTGATGAAGCGACAGATACCGCCCTGTGGACTCAGTCACGATGGCACGAGGAAATCCTTGTCCGTGCCGGCGACAATTTACGGTGTGTGGTCGTGGTGGCCGGGGTGCCGTCGGCACAAGCGCCTGCGGTGCTCGAGGTGGTTGCGGAGATACTCGAGCGTCGCCCGAGCGCAATTGCGGTGGTCACGGTGCACGGGACTATCGTGCCGCCCAAGACGGATACGTTGCGGGGCATCGACTGCCGGTGGGTGAGCGCGCAGCAATTGTGCTTCACCGCCGCCGAGACGACCGAACTGTGCCGGTCGAAGCATTTGCCGTTCGGGGGGGACCGGTGCGCGCAACTGCACGAGGTCCTCGGGGGTGTGCCGTCCTTGGTGGCCGACGCGGTCGCGATGTTGCAGATAGCTCCGGTCGCGCCGGTCGATGCGAACCGGCGGTTGGTGCCGGCCGTGGACAAGGTGATCGAGGACTACATCGAGACCCGACTGCGCCGTCTCGACGAGCGAGCCCGCGGATTCGTGACCGAGGTGGTGATGACCCGAACATGCACAGCGGTCGAGGCTGAGACGCTGACGGGATACTCCGCGTGCGAGGAATTACTCGAGCAGCTCGAGACGGCAGGGCTCATGATCGGGGACTTCGACGGCGTACAGCGCAGCTGGTCCTGGCCCGCCGCGGTACGCAACGCAGTGCTCGACCGGGCCCGTCGGGAACGGCCCGGACACGTCGACTCCGTTCTTATCCGTCTGGCAGATCAGCATCTGGCTGAGGGCCGCTATGCCGATGCCGCTGCATACGCCCTCGATGCCCGCGAGTGGGACAGGGCCGTGCACCTCATCGATGAGCACTGGAGTCATTTGGTTGCCGACCACTTCGACACACTGGTGCACATGCTGCGAGTGGTGCCTGACGAGGTGGCTGCCGCGCATCCGGGCGTTGCGGCCGGCAAAGCCCTGTTCGTGAACACTCTGGCCGGTCACCCAATGCTGCACACCGCAGTTCCTTCCGACCCGGACGAGTTGGCCGAGATTGCCACAGGCCAGGACGCTGCCACCGTGCTGCACGTCGGTGTGGTGCAGGCTATCGCGCTGCGGATGGCGGGGAGCCTGCACGAAGCCAGCGAGCGGGCCGATGCCTTGGTGTCTCTGGTGGAGGCCATGCTGGTATCTCAACCCCACAATGTCACAACGCAATTGCCGACCATTCGCCTGCAATGGGCAATCGGGATGCAGTTGGCCGGCGATCTCGCTCCCGCGACCGCCCAGTTCGAACTCGCCTACCGCGATGCACTCACCGCCGGCTTCGATTTCGTCGTGCTCAACGCCGCCGGAAGCCTGGCGGCGAACTGGGCCTTGCTCGGGGACCTGGCGCGCACCGAACACTGGCTCACGGCCGAAGCTCGAGTCGACACCAGCGTCGGGTACTGGGACGAGATGATCCGAGTCGGCGGTCGAGTGGCGAACGTGCTGCTGCACCTGGACCGACTCGACTCCCATCGTGCGCAAGCCTTTCTGGACCTGCTCGATGTTCCGGTGGCAGGTGAAGAACTATGGGGTCTGGTCGCCTAAGCACACGCCCAGCATGCGTTGGTGACTGGTAACGCGTACACCGGATTGACGTTGCTGCACAGGATTATCGAAGGACACCGCAGCCTGCACCAACAGGGAGCAGCGTCCCACGTTCTGCTCACCGCCGCGGAGATCGACCTGCACCTGGCCTTAGGCAACGGCAATCTCGCTCGCGCGATAGCCGAGAGCGATACCACCGGCCATCCGCTGGTCGTGGTGGCCGCTGCGCGCGTCGAGCTGCTCACCGGCCATCCGGACACCGCTCGCGCTGTCCTGACCCGAATCTCCTGGCCGGATTGCCGATGGTTGCGCGCTCACCTCGAGGCGTTGCTGATCGAGGCAATTGCGTGCCTGCACTCCGAGCCCGGCGGCGCTGTGCGCGCCTGGACGCGCGCGATCGCACTGGCCGAGACCCTTGGCAACCAGCGCGCCTGGATGACCGTATCCTTAGCGGCGAGGCAGCAGTTGGGGGAGATGGCGGGAACTGCTGTGCCCAAAGAACTCCGGGATTCGATGTTTCCCGACGCGGTGGCCGAGATCGTGCTTTCCCCGCGGGAGCGTGAAGTACTCGTCCAGCTCGATCGTGGAGTCGAGCGCAAAGACCTGGCGGCTACCTTGTTCGTCTCGCCCAACACCATCAAAAACGCAACTCCGTAGCGTTCTCCGCAAACTCAATGTGCACAACGCCACCGAAGCACTCATCCGAGCGCGTGAACTGCGGTTGCTCGACGGACACTTCACTACGGAGGCGAAGACGACCTGACCACCGATCACGTGATGCTCTCCTCAGCGTGGCGATGGTGGTGGCGAGTCCACTTCCTCAAGTCCATAAGGCCACCGGTGTTACAGGAAACAGGCACACGGAGACGACTCCGAGGCGAAAGGGTACAGAAGCACTCCGTCATTGGGGGTGCGAATCGCAGAATATTGGTTGTGCGTTGTCGTTGAGTAGGATTCGATGCGGCCGAATGGCGCTGTCGTCAGGTTTTGTGCAATGCCATAGCTAAGAGAATGTCTCATTTGGTGGGTTTCTTGAAGCAGGTCAACGCGGTGGCGAGTGAGAGAAAAGCAGCGAAATGCTCGCCGTGACGTTCGTAGCGGATGGTCAGCCGCCGGTAGCCGCTCAGCCCACGCCAGGGTGTTCGATCTTCCACCGGTACCGACCCAAACGCTCACTGCTGTCGACACCGCGCCGGGCGATGCGCGGGACGATGCCGCGGGCCCGCCGCCACCGGCGGTGCACGGGATCGTCGTAGCCCTTGTCCGCCCGCAACCGGCCGGGCTTGCGGCGCCGCGGACCACGAGGCGAACGCACCGCCGCAATCACAGCGACCATCGGCTGCAACATGACGCTGTCGTGGGCGTTCGCCGAGATCACCGCCGTGACCGGCGGGATACCGTCGGCGTCGGACAGGATGTGGATCTTCGAGCCGTTCTTGCCTCGGTCGACCGGGCTGGGACCGGTCAGAGAGCCCCCTCATGAGAGCTGGCGGGTCCGGCGATGGGGCAGGCCAGTCCAGGTCCCCGTCGGCGCCGAGCCGATCGAGGACCTGATGGTGCAGCTCGTCGAAGAGCCCGGCGCAAGCCCAGGTGGTGAAGCGGCGGTGCGCGGTCGGAACGCTGACTCCGAACGACGGTGGCAAGTGTCGCCACGCGCACCCGCTGGTGAGCACGTAGACGATAGCGGTGAACACGGCTCGATCATCGATCGCTGCCCGTCCGCCACCCTGTGGCCGCGGCGAGAACCCAGGCAGTCGCGGTTCGACGATCTCCCACAACGCATCCGGTACCAGCCGCAAAGACAACGCGTCGACCACGGCAGTGCATTATGCCGCACAAATAACCTAGGTTCATAAGAGGCATGCTCTAATACTGCAACGACAGTTTGTGACCGAGATTGTACCTATGCCGATACCCCGTTCGGGTGGATCACCGCCGCCGAGGACTACGGACAGGTCGGCCGGCTGTGGATGTGGCTCGAATCCCGCGGGGTAGCGCACGTGCTGGCGGTGCCGAAAACGCAGATGGTGATCTCGATGCAGCTACGTCAGCGCCGTGCCCACACCGTGGTCGCCGAACTCGACGCATCGGCGTGGCAACGACTGTCCTGCGGCGACGGCGCCCACGGACCGCGAATCTACGAGGGGGCCGCGGTCCCGATCCGGCCGCTGCGCGAACCCGGCCGAGGCCACTGGTTGTTGGCCCGCCGCTCGACCGGCGACCCGGAGCAGATCGCCTACTACATCTGCTACGGCCCCGCCGACACCCCGCTTGCCGAGCTGGTGCGGGTGGCCGGCAGTCGGCGGGCAATCGAGGAGTGCTTCCAGACGGCGAAGAACGAGACCGGACTCGACCACTACCAGGTCCGGGGCTACACCGCCTGGTACCGGCACGTCACCCTGTCGATGGCCGCGGCGGCCTTCTTGACGATCCTGCGCCGAGACGCCCACAAGGGGGTCTTCAGCTGGTTCCGGTCAGCTGATTCCGCTGACGGTCACGCGATTCGACGACTGTTCAATCGTATCTCTTGTCCCGTTCGGCATATCTTCGCTCACCTGTGGCACTGGTCGAACTGGCGGCGCATCAGCCAAGCCAGAGCCCGCGCCAGCCACTACAAACGACAACATCACAAACTGTCGTTGCATTATTAGCGGTTGAACGCCCCTTCAAGACGGCTGCGCGACCCCGGATGAATCAGCCGCGCCGCACTGACCAGGCCGTGCTCGGACCAGGTGCGGCGGCGGATCAACAGGCACGGTTCTCCGCGGTCGATCTGCAGCAGCCGACACTCCTCAGGGCTCGCAAGGACGGCCTCGACGACGTGCTCGCCACGCACGAGCGGGGCGACGCGGCTGAGATAGTCATTGGGTGTGAGGGTGGTGAAGTCCTGGTCAAGGTAGTCCGGCGCCTCGGCCGGGTTCACCAACCGATCCTCGACTTGGATGGGCTTGTCGTCCTCGAAGTGGACCAGCACCGAGTGGAACATCTTGGTCCCTACCGCGTCCTGCAGAAAGGCCTGGGAGTGGTCGGTTTCCTCCTCTCGGAGGAAGATGACCTCGGTGCGGTGCCGGTGCCCGCGCTCCTGGATCTCGTCGGCGATGTTCTTCACCTCGAACAGCGGGGACGGGGTTTTGGTGCTGGCAACGAACGTGCCGATGCCCATCATGCGGACGATCAGCCCCTCACCGGTCAACTCGCGCAGCGCCCGGTTGATCGTCATCCGGGACAGACCCAAGGCATTGACGAACTGGTGCTCGGAGGGCAGCTGATCACCTTCCGACCAACGGCCCGAACGAATCTGCTCCGCGACGAGCTTCTTGACCCGTTCGTACGCAGGCACGGACTCGCCGCCGGCCTCGCCGAACAGCGCGGCAAGTTCCGCGTCGACGTCAACCACTGCCATCCGCTGCACCCGTTCCCTCGAGAAGTCCTACCGATTCGTACGCCGACTCGGCCTATGAAGTCTACCGATCAGCGCCTTTGGTCCCCACTTCGATCGACCGCGCCGGGTCCGGTTCGACGACGTCGATCCGATAGGTCCGCGCGCGGTCGAGAATCGCCTCCGCCGCGCGCAGCCGGGGAAGGTAACTGCCGTCGATGCTGTCGGCGGGCCGCGCCAGGAGCTCCCGGGCGCGCTGCACGTCGTCGGGGCTGGGCGCGAACTCGGTGTCGATCACCGGAACGTGGCCGGGTTTCACGCAGAGCATGCCGCCCATCCCGGTCGCCAGGGATCGGCGGCAGTAGGCGCGCAGCCCGTCGACGTCGGACGCGAGGGACGGTCCGTCGATCGGGGCCGGGAGACCGGCCGACCGGCTGGCCAGCACCAGGTGGGTCCGCGCGCCCATGACCGTCGCCGAATCGTCCGTCGCCGCGGTGTCGTGCCGGAAGTCGCCGCTGCCGAAGGCCAACCGGGTCAACGACTTCGCGCGGGCGATCGAGACCGCTTCGAGCACCCCGGTGGCGGATTCGACGAGGCCGATCAGGCCCCCGTCGAATCCGCCGAGCCGGGCCACCGTCGCGTCCACCTGCTCGGCCGACTCGGTCTTCGCGAGCACGACGCCGAGAATCCCCGGGCACCGCGCCGCGAAATCGAGGTCGACGCCCCAATCGGCGGTGGTGGCAGCGTTCACGCGGATCCACGCCCGCCCGCCGCGCACCGCCCAGTCGTGGATGTCGTCGCGGGCGCGGGCGCGCTCGGCGGGCGCGACGCCGTCCTCGAGATCGAGAACCACGGCGTCGGCGCCGTATCCCCGGTCCTCGAGTTCGCGGGTGCGGGTTCCGGACACCAACAGCCACGAACGCGCGTCTCGGGGGGAGACGGCGTCGAGGGCACAACCGGCGGGGCAGGGGTTCATGGTGGTGACGACCTTTCCTCAGGTGGGCGGGAACGTACGGCTCAGCCGACCATCCGCCGCAGCTGACGCGATGCGACGGACAGTGCGGCCAGGTCCCGCTGACCGGACGCTGAGATCTCGGCGAGCGCGCCTCGGGCTCGGCGCAGCCGGGACTCGTTGCGCTGCTCCCAGTCGGCGATCATCTGGTCGGTGTCGTCGTCGGGAGTGGCGGGCGCGAGGACGTCGAGCGTCAGCGCCCGCACGCTGTCGTACAGCTCGTCGCGCAGCGACAGCCGGGCGAGCGCGTCCCACCGGCTCTCCTTGCCCAGCGCCGAGACCGCGTTGAGGAGCGGAACCAGCCCGACGCGCTCGCACAGCCGGAAGTACAGCGCACCGGCGACGGCGACGTCGCGCTCGGCCAGGTCGGCGATCTCGACCACGTCGAGCAGACCGAAGCGATCGAGGGCCAGCTCCACGTCGCGGACCAGGTCCTCGGGGGCACCGCGCTCGGCAATCGCGCGGGTGCGGTCGCGCAGGTTGGTGCGGTCGGCGCCCACCAGCCACTCCTCGAGGTGGGCCGAGGCCTGCTCGATGCGATCGCGGAACCGTCCGATCTCCGCACCCACCGCGAGCGGCTGGGGCCGGCGGTGCAGCATCCAGCGCGACGCCCGGTCCAGCAGCCGCCGGGTGACGAGAACCAGTTCGTCGCTGACTGCGCTCGGCACGTCGGCGGCCGCGATCCGCGACCACAGGCCGGGCAGCTCGAACACCTCGCTGACGACGCTGAACGCCCGGACCGCGTCGTTCGCCGTCGCGCCGGTCTCCTCGGCGAGCCGGAAGACGTACGTGATGCCGCCGTGGTCGACGACCCGGTTGGTCAGCGCGGTCGCGATGATCTCACGGCGCAGACGGTGTCGGTCGATCGCGTCGGTGTGTTCGCAGCGCAGCGGCGTCGGGAAGTACTCGCGCAGGATCGGCAGGTACACGTCGTGGTCGACCAGATCGCCGGCCAGCAGTGAGCTCTTCACTTCGAGCTTCACGTGCGCCATCAGCATCGCCAATTCCGGCGCCGTCAGGCCCTCACCCACTCGCTGCCGCGCGGCGATCGCCTTGGCGTCGGGCAGCACCTCGAGCGCGCGGTCGAGGGCACCCGCGCCCTCGAGGGCCTTGATCTGTCGTCCATGCACACCGAACATTTCGGACGCGTCCGCAAGCGCGGTGCCCACCAACTGATTCTGAGATACGTTGTCCGACAAAACTAGTACTGCCACCTCGTCAGTCATCGCCGCGAGCAGCTGCGACCGCTGGGCCGCGTCCAGATTCCCAGAGCAAACCAGGTCGTCGATCAGGATTTTGATGTTGACCTCGTGGTCGGAGCAGTCCACTCCGGCCGAGTTGTCGAGCGCGTCGGTGCCCACGCGTCCGCCCGTGCGGGCGAATTCGATCCGCGCGGCCTGCGTCAGACCGAGGTTGCCGCCCTCACCGACCACGCGGGCCCGCACGTCGCACCCGTCCACGCGCACAGCATCGTTCGCCTTGTCGCCGGCGTCCGCATGCGATTCGGTCGACGCCTTGACGTAGGTGCCGATGCCACCGTTCCACAGCAGGTCCACCGGGGCGCGCAGGATCGCGCGGATCAGCTCGGGTGGCGTCAGCTCCGTGACGTCGTCGGCGAGTCCGAGCACGCGCCGCGCCTCCTCACTGATCGGGACGGATTTCGTCGTCCGGTCCCACACGCCGCCGCCCGCGCTGACGAGGGACCGGTCGTAGTCGGCCCACGACGAGCGTGGCAGTGCGAACAGTCGCTCTCGCTCCGCGTACGACGTCGCGGGGTCCGGATCCGGGTCCAGGAAGACGTGCCGGTGGTCGAACGCCGCGACGAGGCGAATGTGCTTGCTGCACAACATCCCGTTGCCGAACACGTCACCGCTCATGTCCCCGATTCCGGCGGCCGTGACGTCCTCGTTCTGGCAGTCGACACCCAGTTCGCGGAACCGGCGCTTGACGCTCTCCCACGCACCGCGAGCGGTGATGCCCATCGCCTTGTGGTCGTAGCCGACCGATCCACCGGACGCGAAGGCGTCACCGAGCCAGAAGTCGTACTCGGCGGCGACCTCGTTGGCGATGTCGGAGAACGACGCGGTGCCCTTGTCCGCCGCCACCACCAGGTACGTGTCGTCCCCGTCGTGGCGGACGACTCCCGGCGCCGGCACCACGGCTCCGGTGCTGCGATCAATGTTGTCCGTCAGGTCCAGCAGACTGCGAATAAACATGCGGTATCCGGCAATTCCCGCTTCGCGGAGGGCCGCGCGGTCGGCGTCGGCGTCGC
>NZ_AJVB01000099.1:0-10303 GCF_000278445.1 Rhodococcus sp. R1101 | reverse complement strand
TCGGTCTGACGGAACGCGAGCTGAACTCGGTGCGCGGCAAGGACATCGCCGTGATCTTCCAGGAGCCGATGACGGCTCTCAATCCCGTCTACACGATCGGGTGGCAGATCACCGAGGCCATCCGCGCGCACGCCGACGTGACGAAGGCCGAGGCGAAGGAGCGCGTGATCGAGCTGCTGCGTCTCGTCGACATACCCGAGCCCGAGAAGCGCGTCGGCTACTATCCGCACCAGCTCTCCGGCGGTCAGCGTCAGCGCGCGATGATCGCACAGGCCCTGGCATCCGAGCCGTCGGTGCTCATCGCCGACGAGCCGACCACCGCCCTCGACGTGACGGTGCAGGCGGAGATCCTGCAGCTCATGCGCGACCTGCGCGAGCGGGTGGACGCGGCGATCGTGCTCATCACGCACGACATGGGTGTCGTCGCCGACATGGCCGACCGCATCATCGTCATGCGCGAGGGTGCGATCGTCGAGCAGGGGACATCGGATCGGATCTTCGGCACGCCGGAGCATGCCTACACCCGAGAACTGCTCGCCTCGGTGCCTCACCTCGGCTCGCGCGCCGGTGAGGCGGGTACCGACGACACTCCGGACGTGCAGCACGCGCTCCGGCTCGTAGACGCGGTGATCGAGTACCCCGGCGCCCGACGCAACAGCGGTTTCCGCGCCGTGGACGGGGTCAGTCTCGACATCGAACCGGGTGAGGTCGTCGGACTCGTCGGTGAATCGGGCTCGGGTAAGTCGACCATGGGCAAGGCCGCGGTCGGCCTGGTCGGATTGCACTCGGGTTCGTTGTCCGTCGGCGGTGTCGACATCACGAAGATGTCGGCGCGCGACCTGCGTCTGGTGCGCCGCAACATCGGCATCGTCTTCCAGGATCCGGGTTCGTCGCTCAATCCGCGGTGGCCGATCGGGCAGTCCATCGCCGAGCCGATGCTGCTGCACACCGAGATGGACCGCACGCAGCGGGACAAGAAGGTCGAAGAACTCCTCGACCAGGTACATCTGCCCCGCGACATGCGCAACCGCTATCCGCACCAGCTCTCCGGCGGACAGCGTCAGCGGGTGGGTATCGCGCGGGCACTCGCTCTCGAACCGACACTGCTGATCGCGGACGAACCCACCTCCGCGCTGGACGTGTCGGTGCAGGCCAAGGTGCTCGAGCTGTTCCGGGAACTGCAGCGTGAGTACGGCTTCGCGTGTCTGTTCATCAGCCACGACCTGGCCGTCGTCGAGGTGCTGGCCCGTCGTATCGCCGTGATGCGCGCCGGCAAACTCGTCGAGTTCGACCGGACCGATCGCATCCTGCGTTCGCCGTCCGATCCGTACACCAAGCGGCTGCTGGCGGCCGTTCCCGTCCCGGATCCTGCCGAGCAGGCGCGGCGGCGCGAGGAGCGTGCCGCACTGGTGGCCGCCGAACGGGCCGAGGCCGGGGGCGCGCCGGTGGCCTGAGCCGGCGTCGCGCCGGTGGCCTGAGCCGGCGTCATCCCCCGATCGCAGCGAGGACGGCATCGAGGACGGCGACCGCCCCGGCCTTGTCGAGCGGATCGTTGCCGTTGCCGCACTTGGGGGAGTACACGCACGACGGGCATCCCGCGGCACATTCGCAGGCTGCAACCGCGTCGCGGGTGGCGCTGAGCCACTCGACGATCCGGTGGTAACCACGGTCGGCGAATCCGGCACCGCCCGGTTGCCCGTCGTAGACGAAGACGGTGGGCAGCCCGGTGTCGGGGTGCAGATCGGTGGAAACGCCGCCGATATCGCCGCGATCGCACGTCGCGAGCAGGGGGAGCAGACCGATCGCGGCGTGCTCGGCGGCGTGGAGGGCGCCCGGCACGCGATCGGGCGTCACCCCGATCCTGCCGAACAGGTCGGGTTCGATCGTGTACATCACCGCGCGGGTGTCGAGCGTGTGTTCGGGCATGTCGAGGGGAATCTGATCGAGCACCTCTCCCGACGGCAGGCGACGTAGATAGCCGACGACCCGATGCGTCACCTCGACCCCCACGGACGCAACCGTGACGGGTCCGTACTCCCGTCGTTCGTCGACGGAGATGCAGCAGATGTCGGTGATCTCCCGAGCGCTCGTCGACCATTCCGGATCTTCGGCGTGCACGAAGGCGATGCCGTCCTCGAGATACAACTCGTCGACCACGAATGTCTCACCCTGATGCAGGTGCACGGCGCCGGGATGGATGGTCGCGGGCGCCCGGACGGCGTCGACGGTACCGAGCATGCGACCGGTGTCGCCCTCGACGATCGAGATCTGATGGCCGATCCCGCCGCGGATCTCGACATCGCCGTGCGGTTGCGTACCGGGGGTGACGAACCAGCCGTGCGGCCGGCGACGGATCAGGCCCTGCTCCGCGAGGGCCGTGAGGACGTCGAGCGCACCGAACTCGTCGACCTCGGCGTCGCCGAGGGGTAGTTCGGCTGCGGCGCAGAGGAGCTGGGGACCGAGCACGTACGGATTGTTCGGGTCGGTGACCGTCGCCTCGACCGGCCGGTCGAGCAGTGCCTGCGGGTGGTGCACGAGATAGGTGTCGAGTGGGTCGTCCCGCGCGACCAGCACGACGAGCGAACCCTGCCCGCGGCGTCCGGCGCGACCGCCCTGTTGCCGGAACGACGCCACCGTGCCGGGGAAACCGGCGACGATCACCGCGTCCAGACCGGCGATGTCCACGCCGAGTTCGAGGGCGTTGGTGCTGGCGACCCCGAGCAGGCGTCCGTCGGACAGCGCCGACTCGAGGTCGCGGCGGTCCTCGGCGAGATAACCCGCCCGGTAGGCCGCCACCCGGTCGACGAGATCCGGTGCCGCCTCGGTGAGAAGCCGGCGTGCACCCATGGCGGCGAGTTCGGCGCCGTGGCGCGACCGGACGAACGCCAGCGTGCGGGCGCCTTCGACGACGAGGTCGGCGAGCAGACGCGCGGCCTCGGTGCCCGCGGCCCGGCGTACCGGGGCGCCGTGTTCGCCGGTCACCTCGCGCAGCAGGGGCGGCTCCCACATGGCGACCGTGCGAGGTCCGTGCGGTGAACCGTCCTCGGTGACCTCCCGGCAGGGAGCGCCGATGAGGCGGGACGCTGCGGCCCCGGGTTCTGCGGTCGTCGCGGAGGCGAGCACGAAGACGGGATCGGCGCCGTAGCGGCGGGCCACGCGCCGGAGCCGGCGCAGGATCAATGCGACGTGCGATCCGAACACGCCCCGGTAGGAGTGGCACTCGTCGACGACGACGTACCGCAGACGACGCCACAACCGGGCCCATCGTGCGTGCGCGGGCAGCAGCGACAGGTGCAGCATGTCGGGATTGGTGAAGATCCAGCGCGAGTGCCGTCGCGTCCACTGCCGGATCTCGGTGGACGTGTCGCCGTCGTAGGCACACGCGCACACGGTCGACAGTGCGTCGATATCGGAGGTCAGTTCGGTGACCGCACGTAACTGGTCGGCGCCGAGCGCCTTGGTGGGCGACAGGTACAGGGCCGTGGCCTGCGGGTCGTCGGCGAGGGCACTGAGGACGGGAAGCTGGTAGGCCACCGACTTGCCGGACGCGGTGCCGGTGGAGACGACCACGTGCTCGCCGCCGGCGGCGATGTCGGCGGCACTCGCCTGATGGTGCCACGGACGCTGCACGCCTTGTCCTCGGAACGCGGCGACGACGTCGTCGTGTGCCCACTGCGGCCAGTCGCTGTGACGGGCGGGCCGAGCCGGGATCTCCGCGACGTGGGTCAGCGGTGACTCGCCCGACGGGGTGCCTGCGAGCAGCCGCTCGAGTAGCTCGCGACCGTAGGTGGGGGTGGCGTCGCCGCTGGGGAGGAAGGGCGAGCCGGTCACGCAGTACTCCGCGGGTCGAACGAGATGGTCTGTCGGATACGAGGTCTGTCGGATACGAGTGGGGGCCGAGATCCGGGACGAGTGTGGCATCAGTGCCCGCCCGTAACATGGGAGCAACAACTACCCCTGGGTAATGCTACCGAGACGTGAACAAGATCAGAGGATTGGCACGTTTGTGCCCATTCCTACTGTTGCCCGTGCCCGGAACGTGGTTGACTGACACCCGGTCGCAGCTTCTGTGTTCGTAGACTTGGAAAAGTGCACGCTCGCAGGATCGATGGTTGCGAGCGCGGTGCTTTAGCTCTTCCAACGGGGGACTCCAGAAGTACAGCGGTCGGAACCGGGACCTGGCGGATCGCGTACCCGGCGGTTCGTCGAATCCGGTGTTAGAAAGAGAAGGAAAAGCATGGCACAGGGCACTGTGAAGTGGTTCAACGCGGAGAAGGGCTTCGGCTTCATCGCTCCTGAGGACGGCTCCGCCGACGTGTTCGTTCACTACTCCGAGATCCAGGGTTCCGGCTTCCGCACCCTCGAGGAGAACCAGCGAGTCGAGTTCGAGGTCGGTCAGGGCACCAAGGGCCCGCAGGCCACCGGCGTGCGCGCAATCTGATCCACCCGCTCGAGCGAGCAACCGGGCAAGGTCGACAACCTCGCCCGATCGTCCCCCGTCGCCTCAGGTGATGGGGGACGATGCATTTTCCGGGAGGTGTGCGCGAAGGAGCGTACGACCTCGCTCGTCGCGCTCGCGGAGTCGCGAGAGGAGGACCCGTGAGTCAACTGTCCTTCTTCGGCGCCGACACGATGCCGCCGGCTCCGGCCGACCTGAGCGGTCTGCTCGCGGCGCACGGACGCGCGCGTCTCACCGACGACGGCGCAGTGCTGACCGTGGAGGTCGACGCCGAATGGCGTGCTCGTGCCATCGCCCGGCTCGTGACCGATACAGGAGTGGAGGCGGACATCGTCGCCGACGGCGATCTGTTCACCGTCGGCACGGCCTCCGCCGGCGCTCTCGTCCCGCTCGCCACCCAGTGGATCGGCGACCACACCAAGACGGTCCCGGACGGCTGGGTTCCGTCCTCGCGGGCCCAGCGCGCCTGGTTCCTCGCGTCCGGTCGTATGGAGGTCGAGGGAGCACAGTATGTTCTCGGTCTGGATCCGGCCGCTCCCGAGACCCATGCCTCCCTGGCGCAGGCGCTCATGCGCGCCGGAATCGCGCCGACTCTCATCGGTACGCACGGCACCGGTGGTCCCGGGTTGAGGATCTCCGGTCGCAAGCGACTGACGAGGCTCGTCGAGAACATCGGCGCACCTCCGGACGCCGACGCGGCACGCCGGATCTGGCCGTACGTGGAACCGGGTGATCATCACTCGTGAAGAGCCGTTCCCCGAGGATGTGCGACCCTGTGTGTGGCCGCGTCTGGGGAACGGGTCGGTATACATGTCTTCGAACAAGGCGACATGTCGGCAATGAGGGAAGGTGCGGGCGGCACGGTGGCAGCACGGGAGAAGAGCACTGCGGGCGGTTCGTCGGGCACGCGTCGGCTCGTGATCGTCGAGTCCCCGACCAAGGCGAGGAAGATCGCCCCCTACCTCGGCCGCGACTACGTCGTCGAGGCCTCGGTCGGGCACATCCGAGACCTGCCGCGTGGTGCCGCGGACGTCCCCGCCAAGTACAAGGGCGAGTCGTGGGCGCGCCTCGGTGTCGACGTCGACCACGACTTCGAACCGCTCTACGTCGTCAGCGCCGACAAGAAGTCCAAGGTCTCGGAACTGAAGAGCCTGCTCAAGGACGCCGACGAGCTCTACCTCGCCACCGACCCCGACCGCGAGGGCGAGGCCATCGCCTGGCACCTGCTCGAAACCCTCAAACCCAAGGTGCCCGTCCGGCGCATGGTCTTCCACGAGATCACCGAGCCCGCGATCCGCGCGGCCGCCGAGAACACCCGCGACCTCGACAACGACCTGGTCGACGCGCAGGAGACCCGCCGCATCCTCGACCGCCTGTACGGCTACGAGGTCAGCCCGGTGCTCTGGAAGAAGGTCATGCCCCGCCTGTCGGCGGGTCGCGTGCAGTCCGTGGCGACCCGCGTGATCGTCCAGCGCGAACGCGAGCGCATGGCGTTCACGTCCGCCGAGTACTGGGACATCGCGGCCACGATGGACGCCGGTGCCGACGCAAGCCCCCGCTCGTTCGGTGCCCGACTGGTCAACGTCGACGGTGCGCGGGTCGCGTCGGGTCGTGATTTCGGCGCCGACGGGAACCTGAAGTCGAACGGCGTCGTCGTCCTCGACGAGGACCGTGCCCGCCGCCTCGCAGAGGCACTCGCCGGTGCCGCGCTGACGGTGTCGTCGGCCGAGAGCAAGCCGTACACGCGCAAGCCGTACGCCCCGTTCATGACGTCGACGCTGCAGCAGGAGGCGGGCCGCAAGCTGCGGTTCTCGTCCGAGCGCACGATGCGCACGGCGCAGCGCCTGTACGAGAACGGCTACATCACCTACATGCGTACCGACTCCACGACGCTGTCGGAGTCGGCGATCGCGGCGGCCCGCGCACAGGCCACCCAGTTGTACGGCGCCGAGTTCGTCCACCCGACGCCGCGCCAGTACACCCGCAAAGTCAAGAACGCGCAGGAAGCGCACGAGGCGATCCGTCCCGCCGGCGACGTCTTCGCCACCCCCGGCGAGCTGCACTCGCGTCTCGACGGCGACGAGTTCAAGCTCTACGAGCTCATCTGGCAGCGCACCGTCGCCTCCCAGATGGCCGACGCGCGGGGCACGACGCTCACGTTGCGCATCACCGGCACCGCGGGCACCGGCGAGGAGTGCACCTTCTCGTCGTCGGGTCGCACAATCACCTTCGCGGGCTTCCTGAAGGCCTATGTCGAAAGTGTCGACGAGGAGGCCGGCGGACAGTCGGACGATGCGGAGTCGCGTCTGCCGAACCTGTCCGAGGGCGCGTCCGTCACCGCGACGAAGCTCGATCCGGACGGTCACTCCACGAATCCGCCCGCCCGGTACACCGAGGCGAGCCTGATCAAGACGCTCGAGGAGCTCGGGATCGGCCGGCCCTCGACCTACGCGTCGATCATCAAGACGATCCTCGATCGCGGCTACGTCTACAAGCGCGGTAGCGCACTCGTGCCCTCGTGGGTGGCGTTCGCCGTGATCGGCCTGCTCGAGGCGCACTTCGCTCAGCTCGTCGACTACGACTTCACGGCGGGGATGGAGGACGATCTCGACGAGATCGCCTCCGGTCACCGGCAGCGCACCGATTGGCTGACGCGGTTCTACTTCGGCAGCGACGACGGTCACGAGGAGTCGGTCGCCCGCAAGGGTGGTCTGAAGAAGCTGGTGGGGGAGAACCTCGAGGACATCGATGCCCGCGAGATCAACTCCATCCGCCTGTTCGACGACTCCGAGGGTCGCGAGATCCACGTGCGGGTGGGCCGGTTCGGTCCGTATCTCGAACGGATGATCACCGATCCCGACGATCCCGAGGCCGAGCCGACCTCGCAGCGCGCCAACCTGCCCGACGACCTTCCGCCGGACGAGCTCACCCTCGAGTACGCCGAGAAGCTCTTCTCCACGCCGCAGGAAGGGCGTGTTCTCGGTGTCGATCCGTCCACCGGCTACGAGATCGTCGCGCGTGAGGGCCGCTTCGGTCCCTACGTCACCGAACTGATCCCCGACCCGGAACCCGAGCCCGAGCCCGACGTCACGCCCATCCCCGTCGAGGAACTCGGGTCCGAGGGGGAGGGCGGCACGAAGACCGCCACCAAGAAGGCCGTCGCGAAGAAGGCAGCGAAGAAGGCTCCGGCCAAGAAGACCGCGAAGAAGGCCGGCCCGAAGCCGCGCACGGGTTCGCTGTTCAAGTCGATGGACCTGTCCACGGTCACGCTGGACGACGCCCTGAAACTGCTGTCGCTGCCGCGCGTGGTGGGTACCGATCCGGAGTCCGGCGACGAGATCACCGCTCAGAACGGCCGTTACGGTCCGTACCTGAAGAAGGGCACCGACTCGCGGTCGCTTGCGAACGAGGAGCAGATCTTCACTGTCACCCTCGAGGAGGCGCTGAAGATCTACGCGGAACCCAAGCGGCGCGGCCGGCAGGCCGCGGCCACACCGCCGCTGCGCGAGCTGGGCACCGACCCGGTGAGCGGCAAGCCGATGGTGATCAAGGACGGCCGCTTCGGTCCGTACGTCACCGACGGTGAGACCAACGCGAGCCTCCGTAAGGGCGACGAGGTCACGACGATCACCGACGAGCGGGCGTCAGAACTGCTCGCCGACCGCCGCGCGCGCGGCCCGGCCAAGAAGACCGCGAAGAAGACGGCGGCGAAGAAGACCACCGCCAAGAAGACGACGGCCAAGAAGACCACGGCGAAGAAGACGACGAAGAAGGCCGCAGCGAAGAAGACGACCGACTGACCGTTCTCGTCGGATCACGCCGTTAGCCTCACGGTGTGTATCGCGAACGACCGTCGGGATTGCCCGGCGTCACGCTGTGGCGGTCCGAGCCGTCCGGTGCCCGCGTGGGCGGTACCCACGTGCTGCCGGACGGATGCACGGACCTCATCCGGCACGCCGACGGCTTCCTCGTCGCCGGCCCCGACACGACGTCGCAGTTCTCCGATCTGGCGACGAGGCAGCCGTTGACGGCGGTCCGCTTCGAACCGGGCGTGGGGCCGCGGTTCTTCGGCGTCGACGCGAGCGAGCTGACCGATCGGCGGGTTCCGCTCGACGGCCTGTGGTCGTCACGCCGTGTCCGGCTCCTTGCGGGTCGCGCCGAGCACGATCCCGTCGGCGCACTGATCGGCGCCGTCCGCGAGGCGGTCGACGAACACGATCCGATGGCCGACCTCGCGCGGGCACTGGCCGCCGGCACGGCCGTCACGGAACTCGCGGCGAACCTCGGCTGGAGCGACAGAACGCTGCGCCGACGATCGGTCCGGGCCTACGGGTACGGACCGAAGATGTTGTCGCGGGTGCTGCGGTTCCGTCGGGCGGTCGCCCGCGCCCGTGCCGGTGACGACTTCTCCCGTGTCGCGGCGGAGTGCGGGTACAGCGACCAGGCGCATCTCGCCCGGGAGGTGCGTGCGCTCTCAGGCGTCACCCTCGGGGAACTGGTCCGGCGTCACCCCGGAAGCGCGGCGAACAGGTCGAGGGTATGGCCGTCGGGGTCGAGCACGCTCGCGTAGCGCTGTCCCCAGAACGCGTCCCACGGGGCCTTCGTCGAGGTGCACCCCGCGTCGATCAATGCGGCGTGCGTCTCGTCGACCGCGCTTGGGGAGCTGCAGTCGAACGCCAGAGCCGCCCCGCTTCCGGACGACGGTTCGAACGTCGGGTCGAAGCTGCGGACGGACTCGACGGTGTCCCACATCAGGCGCAGTCCACCGGGGAGCATGGCCTCGAAGTGCGGCACCTCGGGAGCTTCGGCGGGCAGGTCGAGGCCGAGCACGCGATAGCACGCGAAGGACCGATCGAGGTCGGCGACGACGAGTCCCACCGCGGAGAAGTGAATGGTCATGGCCCGACGGTAGGGCTCCGGAACCACGCCCGTCTTGAATGTTCCGGACACGTGATACGGATCGGTCGGAGCCAATCGTTAGGCTGAGCGCATGCCCGGGGTCTTCGATCGTCTCGTCGGTCAACGTGATGTCGAGACCGAACTCGTCGCGGCTGCTGTTGCCGCCCGTCGCGGCGACACGGGGTCGGCGATGACGCACTCGTGGCTGTTCACCGGCCCTCCCGGATCCGGGCGCTCCGTCGCGGCGCTGTGCTTCGCGGCCGCGCTGCAGTGCACCGATGAGGAGACTCCCGGCTGCGGGCGATGCCACGCATGCACCACCACGATGGCCGGCACGCACGGCGACGTGCGGCGGGTCGTGCCCGAGGGACTGACGATCAGCGTCAAGTCGATGCGCGACATCGTGCAGGTCGCGTCGCGGCGCCCCAGCACGGGGCGATGGCAGGTCGTGGTGATCGAGGATGCCGACCGTCTCACCGAAGGGGCCGCGAACGCTTTGCTGAAGGTGGTCGAGGAGCCACCGCAGCGAACGGTTTTCCTGCTGTGCGCGCCGTCGGTCGATCCCGAGGACATCTCGGTGACGCTGCGTTCCCGTTGCCGCCACGTCGGGTTGGTGACGCCCAGCGTCGACGCCATCGCACGTGTTCTCGAAGCCACCGACGACATCGATCCGAAAACGGCACAGTGGGCCGCATCCGTCAGCGCGGGGCACGTGGGGCGAGCCCGGCGACTCGCCGTCGACGAGGGCGCCCGCGACAACCGGGCGCGTGCCCTCGCCGTCGCAGGCGCGGTCCTCCGGCCCGCCACTACCTACGCCGCGGCCGACGAGCTCGGCCGCAGTGCCGAGACCGAGGCGAAGGAGATCAGCGCCGAGCGCGACGAACGTGAAACGGAAGAGTTGAAGACAGCGCTCGGCGCTGATCTCCTTCGCCTCGGTCTCGGCAC
>NZ_AJVB01000098.1:0-10698 GCF_000278445.1 Rhodococcus sp. R1101 | reverse complement strand
AGCCACGGGACACGACGTGCTCTTCCGCGGTTGCATCATCGACGAGCTGGATCTGGGAGGCGGCACGTTCACCCGCATCGCCTTCGAGGACTGTTCCGTCGGTGTCCTCGACGTCGACCGCGCCTCTCTCGACCAGGTCGATCTCCGCGGGCTGCGGATCGACACGATCCGCAACCCGGGCGGCATGAAGGGTGCGACGATCAGCTCCCATCAGGCCGTCGAACTGGCAGGACACTTCGCCGCTCATCTCGGTCTGCGCATCGAAGACCCCTCCTGAGGACGATTCCCCGCCCGACCGATCACATTCGTGCGGGTGGGACCGAGGAGACATCGAACGCCGCCTCGTCGAACGTCGACAGCTCCCGCAGCATCCGGTCCGTGGACCACGGCCAGTTGAAACTGTTGCGGCCGTTGACATCGAAGAAGTAACTACGACAACCGCCGGCGTTGTACACCGTCCCGCCGAGTGCGTCCTGCACCGTCCGGTTGAAAGCATCCTGCACGGCCCGCCGCGGTTCCATCCGGGTCCATCCCTCCTGCCGCGCGCGGATCAGCGCCTGCATGACGTATCCCAGTTGCGCTTCCAGGATCGTGAAGGCGGACGTGTGTCCGGTGCCCAACGAGGGGCCGAGCAGCACGAAGGCATTGGGGAAACCGGCGACCGTCGTTCCGAGATATGCCTGGGGGCTGCCACTCCAGTGATCGTCGAGGCTACGACCCTGCCCGTCGAAGATCCGCCCGGCGATCGGCATGTCCAGGATGCGAAAACCCGTACCGAAGATGACGGCGTCCACCTCGCGTTCGACACCGTCCCCGCCGATCACCACATTTCCCCGCACCGACGCCACGGCGGTGGGATGCACTTCGACGTTCGACCGGGTCAGGGATCGGTAGTAGGTGTTGGAGAACAGCATGCGCTTGCAACCCGGCGTGTACTCCGGTGTGAGGAGGTCGCTTAGTCGCCGGTCGTGCACCTGCAGACGCAACCATGCCCGGCCGACCTGCTGCAACGCCTTCATGAACGCCGGGTTCCGGAAGCCGAGCCCCAGCATTTCCATGATCGCGTACTCGGATCGTCGCAACACTTCGTGGGCACCCGGCACTCGGCGCAGGACGGTACGTTCGAGACGCCGGAGGGAATAGTCGGGTTTCGGCAGCACCCACTGGGCTGTGCGCTGATACAGGTGCAGCGCAGCAACTTCCGGCTGGATCTCGGGAACGAACTGCACGGCGGATGCTCCTGTGCCCACCACCGCGACGCGCTTTCCGCTCAGGTCGTACCGATGGTTCCATCGGGAGGAGTGGAACACCTCACCGGGAAAGGTGTCGAGCCCGGGAATGGGAGGGATGAGCGGTTCGTTCCAGGGGCCCGCGGCCGCGACGAGCGCATCGGCCGTGATCACTCCCGTGGACGTGTGCACCGTCCACCGATGGGTGCGGTCGTCCCACCGGGCGCGCTGCATCTCGGTGTCGAACCGGATGTGAGGGAGCACTCCGTTCGTCTCGGCCACGTCTTCGATGTACCGCCGGATCTCGGCCTGCCCGGCGAACAAGCGGGACCACTCGCGGTTGGGCGCGAAGGAGTAGGAATAGAGCGCCGACGGCACATCGCACGCACAGCCGGGGTAGGTGTTGTCCCGCCAGGTTCCGGCGATCGCGTCGGCCTTCTCGAGGACGACGAAGTCGTCGATACCGTGTCGGCGCAGGTGGACTGCGGCACCGAGACCGGAGATACCGGCACCGATGACGACCACATCGTGGTGAACGTAGGCGTTACCCGGCGTCATACCAAAAGTATGCCACGTGGGGGCGTGACGGCCGACACCATTTCCCGTCGCCCGATCCGGCCTCACGCCAGTTCGGCGAACCGTTCGGTCTCGCGCGCCTGCCCGGAGACGATGATCGTGTCGCCGGGAGAGATCACGGTGTCGGCCGTGGCGTAGGTGAATCCCTCCCCCGGTCGCTTGATCGCCACCACGGTCACGCCGTATCGGCTCCGGATCGTCGTCTGCGACAAAGGCTTTCCTACGGCGAATGCCGGTGCGACCGTCTTGACCATGGCGAAGCCGTCGTCGAACTCGATGTAGTCCATCATCCGCCCACGCACCAGGTGCGCCACGCGTTTGCCCATGTCGTGCTCGGGTCGCACGACGTGATGCACACCGATCTGGGTGAGGATCCGGGCGTGCGCGTTGCTGATCGCCTTGGCCCACACGTTCGGTACCGCCATGTTGATCAACGCCGAGGCCGTGAGGAGGCTCGCCTCGAGGTCGGACCCGATCCCCACGACCGCCCGGCCGTATTCGTGCACCGACAACTGCCGAAGTGATACCTCGTCGGTGGTGTCGGCGACGGCGGCGTGCGTGAGCCGGCCCGACACCTTCTCGATCACCGCTTCGCTCGCATCGATACCGAGCACCTCGGTGCCCTGAGCCATCAGTTCGAGCGCAAGCGATTTGCCGAATCGCCCGAGCCCCAGGACGACGACGACATCAGCGGCCGGTTTCCTAACCAATGAAGGGCCTTTCTGTGGGTAGTTCGTAGCGGCGACCACGGTCTCTGGCCGCCAATGCACTGACGAGCGTGATGGGTCCGATCCGGCCCAGATACATCAGCGTCACCAGGATCAGTTGTCCCCAGGACGGCAACTGAGCGGTGATGCCGGTGGACAGCCCCACGGTCGCGAACGCCGAGGTGACCTCGAACAGCAGTACGTCGAGGTCGAATGCGGTACCGGCGAGAAGCACGAGCGTCGGCACCATCACCAGCGCCACACCGATCAACGCCACCGCCAGAGCCTGGCGTTGGAGACGCGGATCGATGCGCCGATCGAACACCGTCACGGACTTCTCGCCCCGGACCTCGGCGGCGATGACGAACAACAACAGGGCGAACGTCGTGACCTTGATACCGCCGGCGGTGCCGCCGCTCCCGCCGCCGATGAACATCAGTACATCGGTCACCAGCAATGTCGCGTTGTCCACCTGGGCGTAGTCGACGCTGTTGAACCCCGCGGTGCGCGGCATGACGCCCTGGAAGGCGGCCGTGAGCAGCTTCGCGCCCCAATCGTGTCCCTGCAGAGTGTGATTCCATTCGAGCAACAGGACCAGCAGCGGGCCCACCACCAGAAGCACCGCGGTCACCACCACCGTCAACCGGGTATGCAGCGACCAGCGCTTCCGGTGTCCTCTCAGGTGCCTGCCGAGTTCGAACAGCACCGGAAATCCGATACCACCGAGGATCACCGCGATCATCAACGGCACACAGATCCACGGATCGGCGGCGAACCCGACGATGTTGTCGCTGTAGAGAGCGAACCCCGCGTTGTTGAACGCCGAGATCGCGTGGAAGACCCCCAGCCACATCGCTCGGGCCGGAGTTTCGTCGTAGCCCACGGCGAAGCGCATCGCCAGGGCCGACGCCACGACGGTTTCGATGAGCACGCTGGTACGCACCACACCGACGACGACGCTGCGGACGTCGCCGAGTCCGGACGTACGAACCTCCGCCGCAGCGTTGAGCCGGGCCTTCAGGCCGATCCGGTCGGCCAGCACCAAACCGATCAACGAGGCCATCGTCATGATGCCGAGCCCACCCACCTGGATCAGCCCGACGATCACACCCTGCCCGAATCCGGACCAGTAGGTGGGCGTGTCCACGACGATCAGGCCGGTCAGGCACGTCGCGGAGGTCGCGGTGAACAACGCCGCCATCACGCCTGCTCCGGCACCCGACTGCGTCGCGGCCGGGGTCAGCAGCAGCACCGTGCCCACCGCGATCGCTGCGGCGAAGCCCAGCGCCACCACCCTGGCCGGGCTGTGCGTCAACCGGTTCGCGAGGCGCCGGATCGGCGCGGACACCACTTCGGTGCGTCTACTCACATCGCCGAACACTAGACCCGTCGGCCGCACGCCCGGAAGCTCGGGGGGATCACTTCGGTGTCAGGCGTTCCCGGCCTGCTCGGCGGGAACGCCCGTCCGCGCACGCCTCACGCCCTGCATCTCGCGAATCCAGAGTCCGAGACCACAGGCGGGGAAGACCGCCCCCAGCACGCACACCGCTTTCCAGCCTCCACCGAAGTACGCGAGGGTGGACAGCACACTCCCGAGCGATCCCGCGAGGAAGTAGCAGGTCATGTAGGCGGTGTTGAGGCGGCTTCGAGCGTCGGACCGAAGCGGGTAGATCAGACTCTGGTTGCTGATGTGTGTTCCCTGGATCCCCAGATCGAGCAGTGCGACACCGATCGCCAGCGCGACGACGTGATGCTCCCCGACGGCGAGCAGCACGAAGCTCGCCGCGGTGACGGCGACGAAGAAGCCGGTCTGGCGACGCGCATATCCCCGGTCGGCGAGAGCACCCGCCACACGGGCGGCCAACGCACCCGCGACCCCGAAGAGGGTGAACAGCCCGATGCGCGCATCGGACCACCCGTATCCCGGTCCGGCGAGGAGGAAGCCCACACTCGTCCAGAACACCCCGAACGACGCGTACGTCAGTGCGCCGTACGCGATCCGTTGCCGCAGAACTACTTCGGCAGACACCAATCGGAGCACCGAGGCCAGCACCGCACGGTACCCGGCATCGGTGGTGGGGACCGACTCCGGCAGGGTGCGGATCAACAACACGGTGAACAGCATCAGCACGGCTGCGCATACGAACACCGCCCGCCAGCCTGCCACCTCGGCGATCAGTCCTGCCACCACGCGGGACAGCAGGATGCCCAGCAACAGACCGGTCATGACGTTGCCGATGACACGTCCACGCTCGTCGTCGCGGGCGAGACTCGCCGCGAAAGGCACCAGCACCTGGCCCACGACCGATCCCGTACCGACCAGGACGGCACACGCCGCCAGGATCCGCCAGTCCGGCGACCACGCCATGACCAGCAAACCGGCAGCGGTGACGAGGAGCATCCAGCGCAGGAGTGTCCGTCGTTCGACCATGTCCCCGACGGGAACGAGGAACGCCAGGCCGAGCGCGTACCCGATCTGTCCGGCCGTGACCACGAGCCCGACCTCGGCAGTGGAGGCTTCGAAGGTCTCGGCGATGGCGCCGACCAGCGGCTGCGCGTAATAGCTGTTGGCCACCACCAACCCCGAGGCAAGGGCCATCACCGCGACGAGTCGGCGATCCATGCGAGGGGTCGAGATATCGGTGCGTGACATGGATCCGATCGTCGGACGCCGTCCACCGATCTGTCCAACGGGATAAATCGATCGATCGCAGAAGTAGAATCGATCAATGGAGTTTCGTCAGCTCCGCCATTTCCTGGCGGTCGTCGAGCACGGTCACTTCACCCGTGCCGCCGAATCCGTGCACCTGTCCCAGTCGGCCCTCAGCGCCTCCGTCCGCGCGCTGGAGAACGAGCTGGGAACACCGTTGTTCGAACGCACCACCCGCTCGGTGGTCCCGACCGATGCCGGCAAGGTGCTCTATCCCTATGCGCAGAGAATGCTCGGGGAAGCACAAGACGCGGTGGCCGCCGTCGGCCGGTTGCGAACCGGAGAACTGGGCACACTGACGCTGGGGACGGTGCAGACGTTCACCGCAGTGGACCTCCCCGCACTGCTGGCGCGCCTGCACGGCAGGTTTCCGGGAATCGGAGTGACGCTGAGGGAAGCGACCACCGACGAACTCTTCGATGCCGTGACCACAGCGGAGCTGGACCTGGCATTCGTCGCACTCGATGCACGCCCGCTCCGGTCGGGGCTGACCGCCCTCCGGACCTACCGTGAGGAACTGACCGTCGTCGCGGCCCCGGATCATCCGCTCGCTGCGGTGACGGACATCGAGATGCACGACCTGCAGTCCTGTTCGTTCGTCGATTTCCAGGCGGGCACCGGTCTGCAGACCACGATCGAGTCGTTGTTCGCGGCTGCGGGAGTGCACCGGCACATCACGTTCCGGGTCGGCGACATGAACCGGCTCCTCGAACTGGTCCGCTACGGCCTCGGAGTGGCGGTCGTGCCCGAACCGATCGCGCAGCGCAGCGGGCTTCGGCGGATTCGCATGAACACCGGAAACCGGTGCCGCACTCTCGCACTCGTCGGACGCACCAACGCGTCCCCCAGTAGGGCCGCGAGACTCTTCCTCGACCTGCTCACCGATCCGATCGCATGACCCCGGTGCCGAGCGAGTGTTCTCATCCCACCGAGCGTGATTCCAGGGCGATGTCCGAACCGTCCGTCAGGTCCCGCACCTCCGCGTAGCGCTCCCGCACGTGCGGGGTCGGGTCGGCCTCGTAGCGGCGTGTCGCGCCGGATTCCCACGCCGGGGGCTCGTCGCCTCCGCGCAGCACCCACGCCGCCTGCCTGGCGGCGCCCCGGGCCACGTACTCCCCCGGTTCGGGCACGTCGACGGGCACGCCGAGCACGGCCGGCGCCAGCTCGCACACCGCCCGCGAGCGCGCGCCTCCCCCGACGAGCAGCACCCGGCGGACCTCGGTGCCCTGCACCCGGATGTGGTCGATGCCGTCGGCGAGCGAACACAACAGACCTTCGAAGGCCGCCCGGGCGAGATGCGCCGGGGTCGCCGTGCCGAGCCGGAGTCCGTGCAGGGCACCCGTCGCTCCGGGACGGTTCGGGGTGCGCTCCCCTTCGAGATACGGGATCAGCACCAGCCCCTCACTCCCGGGCGGCGCCGAGAGCGCGAGGCGAGTGAGTTCGGCATGGTCGACGCCGAGCATCGTCGCCGTGGCGTCCAGCACGCGAGCACCGTTGAGCGTGCACACCAGCGGCAGGTGCCTGCCGGTCGCGTCGGCGAATCCCGCGACGTACCCGTCCGCGTCGCGGGCCGGCGTCGTGGACACGGCGCACACCACTCCCGACGTGCCGATCGAGACGACCACGTCGCCCTCACGGACGCCGAGGGCGAGCGCGCCCGCGGCATTGTCGCCGGCACCCGGCCCGAGGAGGGCGCCGGAACTCGTCTCACCGACGCGCTCGGCCGGCCCGGCGACCCGCGGAAGGAGGGGGCTCGGTCGGCGCAGGGCCAGTTCGAGCAGCTCGTGGCGGTAGGTGTTCGTGGAGGCGTCGAAATAGCCGGTGCCGCTCGCGTCGCTGCGGTCGGTGATCAGCCGGTCGAGATCGCGGTCGGTGCGCATCGTCCACGTCAGCCAGTCGTGCGGCAGGCACAGTGCCGCGGTGCGATCGGCGTTGCCGGGTTCGTGGTCGGCGAGCCAGCGGGTCTTCGCCACGGTGATCGCGGCGAGCGGCACCACTCCGACGGCCTCGGCCCACGCGTCCGAGCCACCGGCCTCGTCGACGAGATCGACTGCTGCCGCTGCGGATCTCGTGTCGTTCCACAGCAGCGCGTCGCGGACCACGTCGCCGCGCTCGTCGAGGCACACCATGCCGTGCTGCTGCGCTCCCACCGAGATCGCCGCGACGTCGTCGAGTCCTCCCGCTTCGGAACACGCCCGTTCGAAAGCGGCGCGCCACTCCAGCGGGTCGACCGCGGTACCGGGCGGATGCGGAGCGCGACCCTCGCGCACGACGGCTCCGGTGTCGGCCTCGCACACGACGACCTTGCAGGATTGGGTGGACGAGTCGATCCCGGCGACGAGCGTCATCGCGCTGCCTCCCGGGCTGCTGTGCGATCGGCCAGGGTGGGCAGATCGGCGCCGGCGCGCGCAACGGTCAGGCCGGACGTCCACGCCGCGGTATCGAGCACGTCGCGCAGTTCACCGGTGCCGATGCCGCGCAAGCGTTCGCGCCGGTCGGCGCCGAGGAGGCCGCAGGTCCACAATCCGTCGAGCAGACCGGTGGTGAAGGCGTCACCGGCCCCGACCGTGTCGACCACCTCGACCCGCACGGCGGGTACCTCGACGGTTCCGGCCGCGCACAGCGCCACCGCACCGTGCTCGCCGTGGGTCACCGCGACGATCGCCGGTCCTCGCGAGAGCCAGTCCCGAGCGGTGTCGAGGGGATCGCGGTCGGGCGCGAACCACGTCAGGTCCTCGTCGCTGGCCTTGACCACATCGGCGAGCGAGACGAGGCGTTCGATCCGTTCCCGTCCGCGCGCCGGGTCGTCGATCAGCGCCGGGCGGACGTTCGGATCGAAGCTGACCGTGGACGTTCTCGACTGCTGCGCAACGAGTTCGGCGACGAGGTCACAGCCCGGTTCGAGCACCGTCGCGATGGATCCGGTATGCACGAGCACGGCGTCCACCGACGGCGGTGGCTCGACGGGATCCCAGACGATGTCGAATTCGTACTTCGCGGAACCCTTCTCGTCGATCTCCGCCTGCGCGGTCGCCGTGCGCTCGGCTGCCGCGCTCCCCGGTGTCAGCGACACACCGGAAGCCGCGAGGTGGTCGACGATCCGCCGCCCGCGGGCGTCGGTGCCGACGCGTGTCGTGAACCGCACGGGCCGGGCGAGTCGCCCCAGACCCAGTGCGACGTTGAGCGGGCTCCCGCCGACATGCTCGACGGGTTCGGCACCGCCGCGGTGGACGATGTCGACGAGGGCTTCTCCGACGACGAGGGCGTGGCCGTTCATTCCGGCTCTCCCGGAAGTTCCTTCAGGGTGGCGCGGGCGCCGTCGTTGTGCAGGGCGTTGAGCGCCCAGGTGTAGGCGTCGACGAAGCGATGGTTCTGCGCGAGATCACCGAAGACCTCGGTGTTCTCGATGAAGGCGGTGGGATGCGTGAGTTGTCGTCGCGCGATCGGGACGAGCGTGTCGGCGAGTCGGTCGACGACCTCGATCGGTTCCCCCTGCTCGTCGACGCCTTCGGCGTAGCGCGCCCACGAGGCGACGATCGCCGCGGACAACTGCACGTGACCACCGGTGGCGAGATTCTCCCGGATCACCGGCACCAGCCACTTCGGGATGCGGTCGGACGATTCGGCGCACAACCGTGCGATGGTGTCCCGGATCTCGGGGTTCGCGAACCTCTCGATGAGGGTGGTCTTGTACTCGTCGAGATCGATGCCCGGCACCGGTTCGAGGGTCGGTGTCGCCTCGGTGTCCATGTAGGCGCGCACGAACCCGGCGAGGAGCGGATCCTGTGCGGCCTCGTGGACGAGTCGGTATCCCATGAGGTAGGCGAAATAGCAGAGTCCCTGGTGGCTCGCGTTGAGCAGGCGCAGCTTCATCAGTTCGTAGGGAGCGACGTCGTCGACGAGCTGCACTCCTGCGTCCTCGAACGGCGGCCGTCCGTCGGCGAAGGCTTCCTCGAGGACCCACGAGGTGAACGGCTCGGTGGCGACCGGCCAGCGGTCCTGCACGTCGAAACGTTCGGACAAGGCCGAGACGAGCTCGTCGGTGGTCACGGGGGTGATCCGATCGACCATGGAGTTGGGGAACCGGACGTGTTCGGAGATCCACTGGGCGAGTTCGGGATCGACGAGCCGGGCGTATTCGGTGAAGACGCGGCGGGCGACGGTTCCGTTGCCCTCGATGTTGTCGCACGACATCACCGTCGGGGCACGAAGTCCCCGGGCGCGGCGCCGGGCGAGAGCTTCGGTGACGAGACCGAAGACGGTCGCCGGTGGTTCACCGGAGTGCAGATCGTGTTGCACGGCCGGATCGTCGACGTCGAATTCGCCGGTGTCGTGGCGGATGGTGTAGCCCCCCTCGGTGACGGTCAGCGAGATGATCCGAGTGGTCGGAGCCGCCAGGAGTTCGACGACGGCCTCGGGATCGTCGGGGGCGTAACGGTAGTCGACGACGGAGCCGATCACACGCGGCTCCCAGGTGCCGTCGGGGTGGGTGAGCACGAGGGTGTACAGGTGGTCCTGGGCGGCGAGCGCCTCCTGCATGCGGCGATCACCGGGGAGCACCCCGACGCCGCAGATACCCCATTCCTTCGCCTTCCCCTGTTCGAGGAGCCGGTCCACGTACATCGCCTGGTGCGCGCGGTGGAAACCACCCACACCGAAGTGCACGATGCCGACGGAGACGTCGTCGCGCCGGTAACCCGGGACGGGCACGCTCAGCTCGGGGAGCGTCCGCTCACTCACACGCATGGTCTTCGATCCTTCCTGCCGGGTCGGTCACGTCCACGACGGCCTTGATGTTTCCCGGTATCCGGTCGGAGTCGAGCGCGTCGGCGGCCTTGTCGAGGGGAAACCGGGCGGTGACCATCGAGTCGAGATCGACCCGGCCGGATTCGACGAGTGCGAGCGCGGTCGGCCACGTGTTCGCGTAGCGGAACACTCCGGTCAGGATCAGTTCGCGGTTCTGGACGAGTTGCACCGGCAGGGTCATCGTCTCGGCGCCGGATCCGACGAGGACGACGGTGCCGCCGGCACGGACCGCGCGAATGCCCGAGTCGACGGCGGCAGGGGCGCCGGACGCGTCGATGTAGGCGTCCACCCGCAGGGTCGACGGGTCGTCGACGCGGGGGTCGAGCGCCGCGCTCGCGCCGAACGACAGTGCGGTCTCGCGTCGTCGTTCGTCGAGGTCGGTGACGACGACCTCGACCGCGCCGAATGCGCGGGCGACCTGGGCGACGACGATGCCGACGGGTCCGGCGCCGGTGACGAGGACCCGTGAGCCGGCGGTGACGCGGGCCTTGCGGACGGCCGCGATACCGACCGACAGCGGCTCGCACAGCGCGGCGGCGTCGTCCGACACGGTCTCGGGAACCGGATGTGCGAAGGCGGCTCCGATGGTGACGTACTCGCACAGCGCGCCGTCCACGGGCGGGGTGGCGAAGAAGCGCATGTGCGGGCACAGGTTGTAGTCGCCGCGGCG
>NZ_AJVB01000097.1:0-10893 GCF_000278445.1 Rhodococcus sp. R1101 | reverse complement strand
CGACGTCGTGGTGGTCGGTGGCGGTGTCATCGGCTCCGCAGCGGCGTGGCGACTCGCCGCTCGTGCCCTACCGCTCTGGCGGCAGCTCGAAGAGACCAAGGGCAACCGGGTCCTCGAGCTCACCGGCGCCGTCGACCACGGGTTGCCCGCGGCCGTCCACGCCAAGGCGAAGACGCTGTATCAACTCGGCATCGCGCACACCGTCCTCGATCCCGCCGAGGCGCAGCGTCGCTGGCCCGGCATCAGGTTCGACACCACGGTGCTGCACCATCCCGACGCCGGGCGGTTGCACGCCGACCACTCGGTGGCCGCGCTGCAGCAGGCCGCGGCGCAGGCCGGTGCGGATGTCCGGCACCTCACCCCGGCCCGCACCGTCCGCGAGACCGATCGCGGCGTCGAGATCGTGCTCGACACCGAGGTGATCACCGCGAGGCACGTCGTCGTCGCGGCGGGAGCGTGGACGCGCGCCGTCCTCGACGGGGCGGGCAACGAGACGGCACCCCGGCTGCCGGCCCTGCGCACGACGCAGGAACAACCGGCGCACTTCGTCCCGCTCACCGACGCGCAGTGGCCCAGCTTCGTCCACCACCGTGGCGCCCGACTCGACGGGGAGGGCATCTACGGCCTCCGTTCCGTCGACGGCATCAAGATCGGTGAGCACGGCACCGGCCCGCAGGTCGAACCGGACAACCGTAGTTTCGTGGCGGACCCGGACGGTGTCCGCCGACTCGTCGACTACGCCCGGACCTGGCTCCCCGGCGTGGACGCCGAGAGTGCACGGGTGGACACCTGCCTGTACACGGCGACGCCGGACTCGAACTTCGTCGTCGACCGCGTCGGTGCCGTCACCGTCGCCGCCGGATTCTCCGGACACGGATTCAAGTTCGCGCCCGCCATCGGCGAACTCGTCGCCGACCTCGCCGACGGCACCGCCACCAGCCCCGAACCGTTCCGGTTCGGAGCACGACAGCCGGCGGTGGTCTCGTGACCGGGACCGGCAGACTCGAAGTGCGGGCGGTGCGGCAGGACGATCCCCTGGCCGCACCGCTGCTCGAAGAACTCGCGGTCGAGTACAGCACCCGTTACGAGCACTCCTTCGAGGAGCAGTACGAGAGTCTCGTCGGCTATCCGGAGGACCGGTTCGCGCCACCCGACGGTGCCCTGCTCGTCCTCGTCGAGGACGAAGTGCCGGTCGCAGGCGGAGCCTTCCAGCGCTACGACGAGAGCACCGCCGAACTCAAGCGGATCTGGACGTCGAAAGACCATCGGCGCCGTGGTCTCGGCCGCATCGTGGTCGCCGAACTCGAGGCCGAGGCCTTACGTCGCGGGTACACCCGCATCTATCTGACGACCGGTTGGCGACAACCGGAGGCCGTCGCGCTGTATCTCGCGGCCGGGTACACCGCCCTGTTCGATCCCCGGCGACCCGCCGAGGAGATCGGCCCGCATCCCTTCGAGAAATTCCTGGTCCGAAAGGTGGCCTCCGCGTGAAGTTCCTGATGCTCAGTCTCATCACCCACCATCCCGACCCTGTGACGGGGGAGTGGCTGTCCCCGTCCGAACGGATCCGGGAGGTCGTCGACACCGCCGTGCTCGCCGAACAACTCGGATTCGAAGGATTCGCGGTGGGCGAGCGGCACGAGAAGCCGTTCCTCGCCTCGTCGCCTCCCGTCGTCCTGGCGAACATCGCGGCGCGGACCAGCACCCTCGAATTGTGGACCGGGGTCACGACTCTGAGTCTGCTCGATCCCGTCCGCGCGTTCGAGGACTACTCCACACTCGACAACCTGTCGGGTGGGCGCCTGCAGCTGATGATCGGCAAGGGCAACGGCACCGCCCAGGCCGACCTGTTCCACGTCACGCCCGACGACCAGTGGGACCGCAACCGTGAGGGTTACGAGCTGTTCCGGGCACTGTGGGAGAACGAGACGGTCACGTGGGAGGGTCGGTTCCGGCCGTCGCTCACCGACGCCGTCACCGTGCCCCGGCCACTGCAACACCGTCTGGCCATCTGGCACGGCAGCGCCACCAGCCGCGAATCCGTCGATCTCGCAGCCCGGTACGGTGATCCGATCTTCTCTGCCAACGTCACCAACCCGATCGAGCCCTACGCCGAGCTCATCGACCACTACCGCGAACGATGGGCGGCCTACGGCCACGACCCCGCCGAGGCGCGGGTGGGTGCGGGGACGGCCGGACTGTACGTCGCGCCGACCTCGCAGGAAGCGATCGACGCCTACCGGACCCAGTTCGAGCAACGACTCGAATTCTCCCGGGAGACGGGACTTCCCGTCGTCTTCGAGACCGTCGAGGACTTCGTCGAACGCAGCTCCGCACTCATCGGGAGCCCGCAGCAGGTGATCGACAAGGTGCTCCGCTACCACGAGCGGTTCGGTCACGAGGTCACGCACGTGACCGCCGACCGCGGCGGGTTCTCGGCGGCCGAACAGCGGGCGAGCCTCGAACTGTTCCAGGCGGAGGTCGCGCCGGCACTGCGTGCGGCGATACCGCACCGCGATGCCGTCACCGCCTGAGCCAGCGGCGTCGGAACCGTTTCGATCGTGGTGAAAAAAACGGTGTGCCCGAGCCCCGTGGCTCCGTAACCTCGCGTAACGAACCATCCAGAGCGACCGAGAGACCCGGCTCGACGACGTCGCAGCAACCCCCTGCCGTGGGCAGGTGAGGGTGCTACCGCCGGGACCGATGGAGGAGAAGATGATGAACGAAGGTCTGGTGGGGGCGTGGGAACGCATCCACGTCGATCTGTGCCGGCACTGCGCCGCCAGGTGTCGTTGCGGCCGAGATCCGCGCTGAACCCCCCGTTCCCCCAGGGACGACATCCCCGCCCGCCGGACGGCATCCACACGGTGATGCCGCCGGAACCCTGTCCAGATCACGGAGCCCGTCGTTGTCCATCTCGTCCTCCTCCGCGTCCCGGTTCGTCGTCACGGCCGCCGCCACCGCCGTACTGGGCGCTGCCCTCACCGCGTGCGGCACCGGCGCCGTGGCGAACTCGGAGCCCACCGGCGATCCGCAGGCCGGTGGCACCCTGCGGTACGGGTTGTCGGTCCCACCCACCTGCGCCGATCCCGCGCAGGCCGCCAGCAACCAGACCATCTACGTCGCCCGGCAGGTCGTCGACTCGCTCACCGACCAGGATCCCGGGACAGGCGAGATCGTGCCGTGGCTCGCCGAGAGCTGGGAATCGAATGCCGACGGCACGCAGTTCACCTTCCGCCTGAAGGAGGGTGTGACCTTCAGCGACGGAACTCCACTGACCGCGGACTCCGTGAAGAAGAACTTCGACGCGATCGTGAACAGCCTCGGAGGGGTGAAGGCGCCGCAGGCCGTCGGGTATCTCGCAGGATATGCCGGCACCACGGTCGTCGACGACCGCACGGCGCAGATCGACTTCTCCGTGCCGAACGCGCCGTTCCTGCAGGCCACAGCAAGTCATCAGCTCGGTCTGCTCTCGGAGGCCGACACCGCGAAGAGCGCTGAGGAACGTTGCGCCGGCGACCTGTCCGGCACCGGCCCGTTCGTCTACGAGCACTACCAGCAGGACAAGTCCGCCACCCTCGTCAAACGTACCGGTTACTCATGGGGCTCGGAGGTATTCGGACACGACGGCGAGGCCTATCTCGACCGGATCGAGTTCACCATCGTTCCCGAATCGGGTGTCCGCACCGGATCGCTCGCCTCGGGCCAGCTCGACGCCGTCTCGGATGCGCTGCCGCAGGACGCCCCGCAGATCGAAGGGGCCGGCGGTCGCATCCTCACCACCCCGAATCCGGGTATCCCGTTCGGGTTCCAGCCCAACGTGAGTCGCGGTGTCCTCGCCGACCCGGCCGTGCGCGGCGCGATCGTCCCGGCGATCGACCGGCAGGAACTGGTCGACACGGTCCTCGGACCGGACTTCCGCCCGGCGACCAGCACTCTCGCGTC
Organism: Rhodococcus sp. R1101; assembly: GCF_000278445.1. Lineage (NCBI taxonomy): Bacteria > Bacillati > Actinomycetota > Actinomycetes > Mycobacteriales > Nocardiaceae > Rhodococcus > Rhodococcus sp. R1101. Next base: position 6,948 of record NZ_AJVB01000097.1, on the reverse strand, counting down.
CGCGACCCCCGGCTACGTCGAACTCACCGACATCGCCTACGACCCGCAGAAGGCCGAGCAGATCCTCGACGAGGCAGGCTGGGTGCCCGGGCCCGACGGCATCCGTGTCAAGGACGGGCAACGTCTGAGCTTCCCGGTGCTGTTCAGCTCCGTCTTCGCGGGCAACCAGGCCATTCTGGAACTGGTGCAGCAGCAGCTGCGTGCGGTGGGAATCGACCTGCAGCTCGATCTCGTCTCCACTCCGGAGAACACCGCACGCCAGAATGCCGGCGACTTCGAGGCGTCCTACTACAACAGCACCCGGGCCGACGGCGACATCCTGCGCACGGCATTCGGGCTCGACGGGCGGAACCTCAACCAGCGCAATCCCATTCCGGATCTCGACGACGTGCTCGCCCAGCAGCTGTCCACGACCGACCCGGCCGCACGTGCCGAGCTCATCGGCCGGGCGCAGCAGCTCGTCCTCGACAACGGGCTGTGGATCCCGACGGTCGAACTGTCGCAGGCAATCGGTGCCGGACCGAACGTCGCCGACCTGAAGTTCGAGGCGTCGGCACGACTGCAGTTCTTCGATACCTGGCTGAGCGAGTAGATCATGCTGCGCTATCTCGGTTTCCGTGTGCTCCAGGCCGTGGGGGTGCTGTGGGCGGCGTTCACGGTGTCGTTCGCGGTCCTGTTCCTGCTGCCCTCCGATCCGGTCTCCATCGCCGCCGGTGCCGATGCCGGAACACCGGTCGACGCCGCCGCGATCGAACAGCTCCAGGCGCGGTACGGACTCGACCAGCCCGTCGCGGTGCAGTACTGGAACGCGCTGAGCAGCGCGGTCCGAGGTGACTTCGGCATGTCCATCTCCACCGGACAGCAGGTAACCGACGCAATTGCCGCCGCCCTGCCGAGCACCCTCGTCCTGGCGGGCACCGCCCTGGTGTTCGCCCTGGTGTTCGGCACGGCGGTCGCCTTCCTCGCGACCTACACGCGAACGCACTGGCTCCGCGGCCTGCTGTTCTCGCTTCCCCCGCTGGGGGTTGCCGTCCCGACCTTCTGGGTGGGGCTGATCCTGTTGCAGCTCTTCTCGTTCCGGTTACGACTGTTCCCAGCCTTCGGTGACCAGGGCATCGAGCACGTGATCCTTCCCGCGATCACCCTGGCACTGCCGGCCGGAGCGGTGATCGCTCAGGTCCTCGCGACCAGTCTGCGGACGACCTGGCGGCAACCGTTCATCGAGGCGGCACGCGCGAAAGGCGCTTCCCGGCTGCGCATCCAGACGCGTCACGCGCTGAAGCTGTCGAGCATCCCCGCTTTCACGATCGCCGGTGTCATCGTCGGCAACCTCCTCGCGGGATCCGTGGTGGTCGAGGCGGTCTTCTCCCGGGCCGGTGTCGGACGCCTGACCCAGATGTCGGTGATGGCGCAGGACATCCCGGTGGTGCTCGGCATCGTCGTGTTCTCGTCCACCGTCTTCGTGCTCGTCAACCTCGCCGTCGACCTGCTCTATCCCCTCATCGACCCGCGGATCACCCATGGCATCGACCGGGGTGGTGCAGCGTCGACCGAGGACGACTCGACCCACGACGACACTCTCCGGGAGGTCGAGGTACGTGTCTGACACACTTGTCCGCGATGCGCTACCCGCAACGCTGTTGCCGGAACCGCTCTCGCGCAGAAGAATCCGGATCACGTCCGTCGCGGCAGGGGTGCGGCGCAACGCCGTGCTCGTCGTGTCGTCGATCGTGCTGCTCCTCGCGGTGGGCTTCGCACTGTTCCCGTCGCTCTTCGCGTCGGGCGACCCACTGCAGGGTGTGCCTGCCGAGAAGCTGCAGGTCCCGAGCGCCGCGCACTGGTTCGGCACCGACAATCTCGGCCGCGACGTGTACACGCGCGTCGTGCACGGAGCCGGCCTGTCGCTCACCGCGACGCTCGTCGCGGTCGGCATCGCCCTGGCCGCCGGCTCGCTGGTCGGACTGCTGTCCGGTGCGGTCGGCGGTGCCCTCGACGCGGCACTCATGCGCCTCGTCGACGTCCTGCTGTCCATCCCCGCGCTGCTGCTGTCCCTCGCCCTGGTCACCGCTCTCGGCTTCGGCACGATGAACGTCGCGATCGCCGTCGGTGTGAGCCTCGTGGCAAACTTCGCACGCGTCATGCGCTCGGAAGTGCTGCGGGTACGCAAGGCGCTCTACGTCGAAGCTGCGTTCGCGTGCGGAGCCCGGTGGCACACCGTCCTGCGCCGGCACGTGCTGCGCAACTCGTACGCACCCGTCGCGGCCCTCGCCGCCGTCGAATTCGGTATGGCCGTGCTGGCCGTGTCATCGCTGAGCTTCCTCGGATTCGGTGCCGTGCCACCGACACCCGAATGGGGGTCGTTGATCTCGGAGGGCCGCAACTATCTCGCCGCGGCCTGGTGGATGACGACCCTGCCGGGCCTGGTCATCGTCGCCGTCGTGCTCTCGGCCCACCGCGTCGGCCACGCCATCGAGGACAGGAGCGCACGATGAGCCTCCTCGAAGTGCGCGACCTGCAGGTTGCCTATGGATCGTCACGCGAGCCGGTGGTCGCGGTGAACGGTGTCGATCTCACCGTCGGTCGCGGCGAGGTCGTCGCGGTGGTCGGCGAGTCGGGGTCGGGCAAGTCCACGACAGCGCACGCGATCATCGGGTTGCTCGCCGGAACCGGTCGCGTCACGGCCGGGTCGGTGACCTTCGACGGCACATCGCTGAACGACCTGTCCGAGCGCGCGTTCGAACGCATCCGCGGAGTCCGGATCGGATTCGTTCCGCAGGACCCGACGACCTCCCTCAATCCCGTCATCCGTATCGGCGACCAGATCGCCGAGGTGCTGCGCATCCACGGTCTCACCGACCGGCGCACCGCGCGGATCGAGGCGCTGCGCATCCTCGAAGAGGCCGGGCTCGACGACCCGCAGCTGCGTGCGAAGCAGTATCCGCAGGAACTGTCCGGCGGTCAGCGGCAGCGGGTGCTCATCGGTATCGCCCTCGCCTGCCGACCCGACCTCGTCATCGCCGACGAACCGACCAGCGCGCTCGACGTGACCGTCCAGCGCCGCATCCTCGACCACCTCGACGCACGGATCGCCGAGACCGGCACTGCGGTACTGCTCATCACCCACGACCTCGGTGTCGCGGTTGATCGCGCCGACCGCATCGTCGTCATGCAGGGGGGACGGGTCGTCGAGACCGGACCGGCGGCGCAGGTCCTCGCCGACCCGCAGCACGAGTACACGCGCTCGCTCATCGCGGCCGCGCCGAGCCTCGCGGAACCGGTCGTGCGGCCCACGCCGAAAGAGGCTGCGTCGATCCTGTCGGTGTCGACGGTGTCGAAGACCTTCCGCATCGACCGGAAGTCCTTGCTGCACGCCGTGCGGGATGTGTCCTTCGACGTACCCCGCGGCGGCACCCTCTCGCTCGTGGGGGAGTCGGGTTCGGGCAAGTCCACGGTCTCGCGCATCGCGATCCGGCTCGAGACCCCGACCTCCGGATCGGTCCGGTTCGACGGTGACGACATCACCGCGCTCGGTGGCCGTGCCCTGCGGGCGCTGCGCCGCAGGGTGCAGATCGTGCACCAGAATCCCTACGCCTCGCTCGACCCGAAGCTGAGGATCCGCGACATCGTCGCCGAACCCCTCGAAGCGTTCGGCATCGGCACGAGAGCCGAACGTGCCGCGCACGTCGCCCGTCTCCTCGACCAGGTGGCGCTGTCGACGGCACATCTGGACCGCAAACCGGCCGAACTGTCCGGTGGACAACGGCAACGCGTGGCCATCGCACGGGCCATCGCCCTGAACCCCGAGCTGCTCGTCCTCGACGAACCCGTCTCGGCGCTCGACGTGTCGGTCCAGGCACAGATCCTCGACCTGCTCACCTCACTGCAGACCGAACTCGGACTCGGTTACCTGTTCATCTCGCACGACCTCGCCGTCGTCCGGCAGATCAGCGACACCGTCGCCGTGATGCGCGCCGGCCGGGTCGTCGAATACGGCTCCACCACAGAAATATTCGACAACCCACAGCACGAGTACACGCAGACGTTGCTCGAGGCCATCCCCGGGAAGGTCCACCATGTCCGATAGTTCAGAATTGTTGCTGGCCGTCGACTTCGCCGGCACCGGCATCCATCCCTCGTCCTGGCGACGCGACGACTCGCGCGCCGAGGAACTGTTCACCCCCCGCTACTGGGCCGACCTCGTCGGTGCCGCCGACCGTGCCGGCGTCGACTTCGCTTTCCTCCCCGACACCTTCGGCGTCGTCTCGGACGCGACCAAGGTGCGCGGCCGCCTCGAAGCCGTCGGCCTGGCGGCGCGCCTGACCACCGCAACCACGCGCATCGGTCTGATCCCCACGGCCACCGTCACCCACACCGAGCCGTTCCACGTCGCCAAGGCGATCCAGACGATCGACCACACCACGCTCGGTCGCGCCGGATGGGAGGTCGCGGTGACGCCGGGCGTCGTGGAGTTGTTCGGCCGCAAGGACGAGCAGGACACCGCGGCGCTGTGGGCCGAGGCACACGAGGCCGCCGAGGTCGCGGCACGGCTGTGGGACAGCTGGGAGGACGACGCCGAGATCCGCGACGTCGCCACCGGCCGCTTCCTCGATCGCGACAAGGTCCACTACATCGACTTCGTCGGCGAGTACTTTTCCGTCAAGGGCTCGTCGATCGTGCCGCGGTCCCCGCAGGGGCAACCGCTGGTCGCAGTGACGGTGATCGGTAACGAATCCTTCGAATTCGCCGCGCAGCGAGCGGATGTCGTGCGTATCCGCGCCATCGATCTCGCTGCAGCATCCGAACTGGCAGGCCGCATCCGGGCGGAAGTGGGCGACCGGCGGATCTTCGTCCTGCTCGACGTCGACGTCCTGCTCGGCGACGACGCCGCCGCGGCTCTCGCGCAGCTCGAGGCGTGGGAGGGGGAGCCGTACCGCTCCGACACGCTCGTCCACGTCGGTACGTCCGAGGGCCTGATCGAACTGCTCTGCGACGCAACGGGTGTGGACGGGGTGACCCTGCGGCCGCTCGCTCTGCCGTCCACCCTCCGTCGCATCGTCGAGTACGTGCTGCCCGTCGTCCGCCGTGAGGTCGCGCCCACTATCGGAACCCTCCGCGACCGGCTCGGTCTGTCCCGTCCCGCCAACCGCTTCGCGGCTACTCACTGAAGGAACGATCATCGTGTCCCGCAACACTGTTCGCAAGAAGATCCACCTCGCCGCACATTTCCCCGGCGTCAACAGCACCACGGTGTGGGCCGACCCCGAGTCGAAGAGCCAGATCGACTTCTCGTCGTTCCTGCATCTCGCCCGCACCGCCGAACGCGGCAAGTTCGACTTCTTCTTTCTCGCGGAAGGACTCCGGCTCCGCGAGCACCGCGGCCGCATCCACGACCTCGACGTCGTGGGACGCCCCGATACACTCACGGTGCTCGAGGCCCTCGCCGGCGCCACCACCCGCCTCGGCCTGGCCGGCACCATCAACACGACCTTCAACGAGCCGTACGAGCTGGCCAAGCAGTTCGCGACCCTCGACCATCTCTCGGACGGTCGTGCCGCATGGAACCTCGTCACGTCGTCGGATGCGTTCACCGGTGAGAACTTCCGCCGCGGCGGTTTCCTCGAGCACTCGCAACGGTACGTCCGCGCCGCCGAAGTGGTCGACGTGGTGCGGAAACTGTGGGACGGCTGGTCCGCCCGCGGACCCGTGATCGACCGCGAGGCCGGAATCTTCGCTCCCGACGGCGATATCGCGTCCTTCGACATCCGCACCACCCAGTTCGACATCTCGGGCCGCTTCGAAGTGCCGCGCAGTCCCCAGGGGCATCCCGTCCTCCTGCAGGCCGGCGACTCCGACGAGGGCCGCGAATTCGGTGCCGCCAAGGCCGACGCCATCTTCAGTAGGCACGGCACCCTCGAGGAGGGCCGTGCCTTCTACACCGACGTCAAGAATCGACTGGCGAAGTACGGCCGCAGCTGGGACGAGCTGAAGATCCTGCCCGCCGCGACCTTCGTCCTCGGAGACACCGAGGAGGACGCCCACGAGCGGGCCCGGCACATCCGCCTGCAGCAGGTCGGCCCGCAGACGGCCATCGCCTTCCTCGAACAGGTATGGGGCAAGGACCTGTCGTCGTACGACCCGGACGGCCCGCTCCCGGACGTCGACCCGGAGGACAACGTCACCATCACGCGCGGACGCGTGCGCCACGCGAAGGATCCGCTGGCCGTCGCCCGGCAGTGGAAGGAGAAGGCGGACGCCGAGAAACTGAGCATCCGCGAGCTCATCATCGAGGTCACCGCACGCCAGCAGTTCATCGGAACGCCGCAGCAGGTCGCAGACGAGATCGACCTCTACGTGCAGACCGACGCCGGCGACGGGTTCATCCTCGTTCCGCACCTCACCCCCGGCGGCCTCGACGACTTCGTCGACACGGTCGTCCCGCTGCTGCAGGAACGCGGCAGCTTCCGCACCGAATACGACAGCACCACCCTGCGCGGTCACCTCGGCCTGCGCGACCCGCACACCGTCACCGAAGGAGCCCGCGCGTCATGACTGCAACACTCGATCAGTTCGTCGACGATTGGCAGCGGTGGCATGCCGAGCGCAACGACAGCCTGCGGCAGCCGCTCGGCTGGCTGAGTCTCACCGCCCTCTACTGGCTGGACGAAACCCCCACCTCCTTCGACGAAGCGCCGGGCCGGTGGCACGTCGACGGCGAATCGGTGTTCCACGAATTCGACGGGGAGACCACCACCTACGAGCCGGTCGAGGGGGCGCCCGGTCTCGAAGCTGAGTTCGACCGCGGCTTCGTCGAGATCATCCGGCGCACCGGACACTTCCTCGTCCGTCTGGCCTACGGTCCACTTGTCGGCATCGTCGTACTGCTCGTCCTGATCGCCGCGACCGGCTACGGGGGCTGGGCGATCGTCCTGCTGGTCGGCGGTCGCATCT
>NZ_AJVB01000096.1:0-10970 GCF_000278445.1 Rhodococcus sp. R1101 | reverse complement strand
CGCCCTCGAGCATGCGACCGGCGGGGATGCCCGTCCATGCGGCGACGACATCGGCGACGTCGTCGGGCCCGACTTCCTCCTTGAGCATCACGTCGCCGTCGGCCGACGCACCGGTCGCCTCGGCGGCAGCATCGAGCCTCTTCTGCAGTTCGGGGATGCGGCCGTAGCGGAGTTCGGCGACCTTGCCGAGATCACCGTCGCGTTCGGCGCGTTCCTCCTCCCCGCGCAGAGCTTCGAGCTGTTCCTTGATCTCCCGGACGGAGTCGATCGCGGTTTTCTCGTTCTGCCAGCGCGTGGTGAGCTGGCTGAGCTTCTCGCGTTCGTCGGCGAGTTCGGAACGGAGCTTGTCGAGGCGGTCCTTCGATGCCTCGTCGGTCTCCTTCTCCAGCGCCATCTCCTCGATCTCGAGACGCCGGACGATGCGTTCGACGGTGTCGATCTCCTCGGGACGCGAGTCGATCTCCATGCGCAGACGCGACGCCGCCTCGTCGACGAGGTCGATGGCCTTGTCGGGCAGGAACCGCGACGTGATGTAGCGGTCGGACAGGGTGGCCGCGGCGACCAGCGCGGAGTCGGTGATCCGCACCCCGTGGTGCACCTCGTAGCGCTCCTTGAGTCCGCGCAGGATGCCGACGGTGTCCTCGACGCTCGGCTCCCCGACGAGGACCTGCTGGAAGCGACGTTCGAGGGCAGCGTCCTTCTCGATGTACTTGCGGTACTCGTCGAGAGTCGTGGCACCGACGAGCCGCAGCTCACCGCGAGCGAGCATCGGCTTGATCATGTTGCCGGCGTCCATCGCCGACTCGCCGGTCGCGCCGGCACCGACGATGGTGTGCAGCTCGTCGATGAACGTGATGATCTGCCCGGCGGATTCCTTGATCTCGTCGAGCACGGCCTTGAGCCGTTCCTCGAACTCGCCGCGGTACTTCGCGCCCGCGACCATCGAGCCGAGATCGAGGGAGATGACGGTCTTGCCACGCAGCGACTCGGGGACGTCGCCGGCGACCACGCGCTGCGCAAGGCCCTCGACGATCGCCGTCTTGCCGACGCCCGGTTCACCGATGAGAACCGGGTTGTTCTTGGTACGCCGCGACAGCACCTGCACGACGCGACGGATCTCGTTGTCGCGGCCGATGACCGGATCGAGCTTGCCTTCGCGCGCCCGCGCGGTCAGATCGGTGGAGTACTTTTCGAGCGCCTGGTAGCTGGCCTCGGGATCGGCGCTGGTCACGCGGCGGTTGCCCCGGACGGTAGTGAACGCGTCACGAAGGGCGGTCGGCGTCGCGCCGTGCCCGGCGAGGAGTTTCGCGACGTCCGAGTCGCCGCTCGCGAGACCGACGAGCACGTGCTCGGTGGAGACGAATTCGTCGGTGAGTTCGGTGGCGAGTTTCTGCGCCGTCGTCATGGCCGCGATCGCTTCACGGCCGAGTTGTGGTGTGGTGGTGGCTCCGCTGGTCTGCGGAAGACGGCGGACGAGGTCCTCGGCTTCCCTGCGGACCGCGGCGGGGTCGACGCCCACCGCTTCGAGCAGCGGGCCGGCGATGCCGTCGGCCTGGTCGAGCAGCGCCACGAGCAGGTGGGCCGGACGGATCTCCGGGTTGCCCGCAGCGGACGCCGACTGAAGTGCAGCGGTGAGTGCGGCCTGGGTCTTGGTCGTCGGATTGAACGAATCCACTGCGCGCCCCTTTCTTTCTCGGTGCACCCACGCGCCGCGAGTGCCCCATGTCGATTCTGCAGCCGATCCCCTCTCGTGGACAGGTCTCGGCGGTGTCGAACTGTCCAACCGATCATAAGTTGAGTTTGTTCCACTCAACTTTCCTGAGTTCAGTGACACTCGTCACAACCGGTTCGCGGGATGCGACGAACCTGGTGGTCAGTGGCCCGGTGGCCTCCGAACGACTACAGTGGCGGCGTTCGCGCAGCACCGATACAGGGAGGATGGCGTGGAGGCTTTCGCCATCGCCCGGGTTCAGCTCAGCTTCGCATCGATCATCGCCACCCCCACCGGGGCCGAACGCTTCGCGACGGCGTTCTACACGGCCATGTGGGCCGAGTCCACCGGCATCCGCGAACTGTTCCCCGCCGGGATGGAGAGCATGCGCCGCCGGTTCTCGACCGCGGTCGGCTGGGTCGTCGGACGTCTCCACGAACCCGACACCGTCGACAATTTCCTGGCACAGCTCGCCCGCGACCACCGCAAGTACGGCGTCGAACCCGTGCACTACCGCGTCGCCGGCAGCGCCCTGCTCGTCGCCATCCGCGAATGCACCCCCCTGATCCTGTGGACCGCGGCGCTCGAACGGACGTGGGCCGAGGTGATCGACCGGCTCGTCGAGACCATGGCGACCGCCGCCGCCACCGACGACCTGCCCGCCTCGTGGGGCGCCACCGTCGTCGGCCACGAACGCGTACTCCCCGACCTGGCGATCATCCGCCTCGAGACCGACGGCCCCATTCCCTATCACGCCGGGCAGTACATGAGCGTGCAGATCCCGCAGCGTCCGCACATGTGGCGGTACCTGTCCGCGGCCATTCCACCGAACCCGCACGGGCAGATCGAATTCCATGTGCGACGGGTCTCCACCGGATGGGTGAGCCCCGCGCTCGTCGGCGAGACCGCCGTGGGCGACCGGTGGACGATCGGCCCGCCGCTCGGCGGCCTGCACGTCGACCGCGAGAGCGGCCAGGACGTGCTGATGATCGCCTCCGGCACCGGTCTCGCACCCATGCGCGCGCAGATCATGGAGATGGCGATGCGCGGCGACAACCCGCGCGTCCATCTGTTCTACGGCGGCAAGTACCCGTGCGACCTGTACGACCTCGAGACCCTGTGGCAGATCGCCATGACCAACCCGTGGCTGACCATCGTGCCCGTGCTCGAGGAGAAGGAAAACCCTTGGTGGCACCCGGCTCCCGTGAAGGAACCCCCCACCGGCCTCAACCGGCCGGTGTACGGGAAGCTCGGTAGGGTCGCCGGGCAGTTCGGTACGTGGGCCGATCGTCAGATCCAGATCGCCGGGTCGCCGTCGATGATCCGGACCACGCTGTACGCGCTGTCGGCGGCGGGCACCCCGCGTCAGAACATCAGCTTCGACCCGCTCTGATCCGCGTGCGCAGTTTCCGTGCTGCGAGGATGTTCCGCACCGGGGACACCGAACTCGGCGGCTACATCCGCTGCGCCGCGACCGCCCGCGCGAATTCCGGATGCGCCTGCGACACGACGAGTTCCGAACCGTCCTCCGCCACCGACATTCCCAGGGTCGCCCGTTTCGGTTCGAGCACCCGCAGAGCGACGTAGATCGGCAGGAACGACAGGCCGAAGACGCTGAGCAGCGCCAGGCCGTAGATCTTCGGGGCGCCCTGCACGAGAGCGAACACCAGTGCGAGGAAGATGACACCGAGGACCGTGCATGTCGCGGCGGCGGCGATCTGCCAGCGCGTACGGACGGCGACGCACCGGGCACACACCGGCCAATCGACCGCGGCGACCTGCACGGCGTAGGCGGCTTCGAGTGCCGAGCCGATCCGGCTCGACCCCCCGCGGGGCTCCGACGCATCGGCCGCGACCGTCACCCGGACACGACCGGTCTCGGGTTCGCCGTGCCGCGGGCAGATCGGCGGAATGGGATCGACCGGTCGTATCGAACCGTCTCCGAGCGTGTTCGTCGCCCCGGAACCCGGATACTCGACCGCCAACCGCACCTCGACCCGCTGGGCGTCCCCGTTCACCATGCGAGGGAGTATGTCAGCACGCCCCCGGCAGTGAAAGACCGCCTGCGACGATCAGTGCTCATACGGTTGCGCGGAGGCAGGAAGGCCCCCCGCACGTCCGTCCTCGACGGCGCGCACGAAGTTCGGATGGGCGTCTGCGACGACCAGCACGGAGGCGTCGGCCGGGGCTTCGAGTCCCAGCCGGCCCTGACGGATGTACCGGACTCCGAGTCCGAGAGCGGGAGACCCCAGACCCGCGAAGAACGCCATCGTGCACAGCGCCATGTTCTCGCGCGCTGCACCGACCGCGCCGAGGATCACCACGGCGAGCAGGAGCAGCGCCGCGCTCGGTGAGGAAGACGTCCACTCCCCCTTCCGGCCTCGGCTTCGCTTCGTCGCGGCGCTTCGGTTCCAGACGTACTTGCGCGCGAGCGCCTTTCGTGATCCCCCGAATCCCGTGGACGAAAAGTGTGACGGGCGGTCGCGACACCCGCGTCGATGCTCGACACTCTCGCGGTGCCGGTGTCCGGTGCACGGGAGGATACGTCCCACGACGAGCGCCTGCGGCAGCGGAACACAGAAGCGTGATGTAACGCGGATCACACTTTGTGCGATGCCCCATCATCAGCCACACACAGAGGAACGGACATGAGCAGGATTCACGTGTGGCTCGCGATGGTCCTCGCCATCGCGGGGATCGGACTGATCGGCCCGACCGCGTCCGCCGCAACGCCCTATTGCGGCATCACCTGGGGTTCGCTCGACACATCGAACCCGACGATGGTCACCTCACCGTTCACCGCCGTGCGATCGGGACGGCACGAGTGTTTCGACCGGATCGTCGTCGACCTCGCCGGGCCGGCCGCGGGCTACCGCGTCGGCTACGTCCCCACCGTCTACGAGGACGGTTCCGGATTCGAGGTGCCGCTGCGCGGAGGCGCCTATCTCCAGGTGGTGATCCTCGCTCCCGCCTACTACGTGCCGGCCGACCGGCGCGAAGTGGTCGATGTCGCCGGCTACCGCACCCTGCGGCAGGTGGCATGGGCCAACAGTTTCGAAGGCCAGACCACCCTCGGAGTCGGGGTGCGCGCCCGGCTGCCGTTCCGGGTGTTCACCCTCGACGGCCCCGGCAGCGGTTCACGGGTGGTGCTGGACGTCGCGCACCAGTGGTGAGACAGAGAACAAGTGGGGCAGCAACTCTCGGCGACCGCGGACGGCCGCCGAGACCTGTTGCAGGAAACCGGACTGTGTGCAGTTCACGAAACCTGGTCACGGGCGGTTCCGTCTTCCCGTTCCAGAGCGTTTCGCAGCGAACTACAGAGCGTTTCCACAAGCATCGAGGCAACGACGCAGGGCGTTCAGCGCGTCAGTAACGGGAGTTCATCGAGTAAGCGATCGAGCAGGTGCACGTCGGAGCGGTCCGGACGGGGCGGTACCTGTGTCACAACATCGAGGTTCTCCGGGAAACTGTGAAGGACGCGGCCTGGGTCGAGTCGCTCGACGGCTGCGTACCATTCGGCGAGCGGGTCGGACAGCCGGGCATGCAGGTCGAAGTGCCGTCGCCGACGAGTCGGGTCACCGTTACGTTGCGCCATCAGGCGCTGAGGATCGGGAATCGACAGCAGCACCATATCGGCGAATCCGAGACGACGATCGAGGAACATCTCCCGGACCGCTGCGAACTCGTGCTCGAAGCGGCTGATCGGTTCCGCGCCCACGGCGGCCAGGCACCAGCTGTAGTGCAGTTTCAGCGGATCGCTGTCGCATATCGCGAGGTCGGTGGTCTCTTCCAACACCAGTGCCTGTGTCCAACGCTGTGTGTTCACCCTGGACCAGTACCGTGCCTGTCCCTTCGGGTCGGAGCCGTCCGGTTCCCACCCGGTCGGACTGTATTCGGCGACAAAGGGTCGGCCGGTGGCGCGGCACCAGGTGGTCTTCCCTGCGGCACTGGGGCCTTCCACGGCGACAATCACCGGTACACCTTATTCACCTTCGAGGAGGAAGCAACCGGTCGCAGCGATCCGCTACGTGCTGTCGCGCCGCAATATGTAGAGGTCCCTCGGACTACCGTCGGGAGCAGGATCACTCGCCCCGACACAGGTGAATCCATGACTTTCGTAGAGTCGGCGGGCCGGGGCTCCTCCGGCAGTGTCGGCGGTGAAGGTGACTACTTCGATAGTCTCGGTCGGCCATCTGTCGACGATGGCAGCGATGAGCGCATGACCGACACCTCGACGGCGCTGAGAACTGAGTACCGCCAGCCAATGAATGTGGTGGGGCTGGTTCGGGCGGCTCAGTAGCGCGGCGCCGGCGACAGTGTTTCCGGTGGCGATGACCAATGCTGTGCGGCGTTCGATTGCGCGTCGCACACGAGCCTCGAAATCGGGCATCGGCCCGAACAGTGGTTCGACTTCCGCGGCGAGTTGCATCCACGACGGGAGATCGTCCACGGTAGCGGCACGGGCCGGCGTCAGCACGTCAACAGTGTGGCACGCCGATTGCCGTCTTCGATCCGCGCACATGCGGCGAATGTCCAGAGCGCTCTGTAGGCCAGGCGATCAGTCCCGAGCACCGTTCGTAGAGTGACGAGATGCCCCGCGAAGTCCACAAGGCCGTCTGCTACGTCGTGCACGACGACCACATGCTGGTGTTCACGCACCGCGATGTCCCGCTGACGGTGACGGGCGTGCAGGTTCCCGCCGGCACTATCAAGCTCGGCGAGTCCCCCGAACAGGCCGCCGTTCGCGAGCTGTTCGAGGAGACCGGCAGACGTGGGCACGTGGTGCGGCCGGTAGGGCTACAGAGATACGACTTGCGGCCCGTGCGGGACGAAGTTGCAGTGCGGCACTACTTTCGGATGGCGATGCCGGGTGCTGATGTCACCGAGCGATGGTCGGCCGGAGAGTCGGATCCTGCGACTGGTGGGCCGGTCGTGGTGTGGGACTGCTGGTGGCTTCCGATAGCAGAGGCGCACGTGCTGGCTGCGGGTCTCGGGGGACTCCTGGGCACGATGCTCGAGGAGATGTCGCTCTGTGAGCGAACCCGGACTCTGGAGTGACGCCTGAGACATCTTCTCATCGATGCCCCCTATGAAAACGAGGTCACGCGACCCTTCGAGTTCGTGACCTCGTTCGTCGCAGTTCGTAGAACTGCTCACTGCACAGCGCAGTGGAGACGGTCAGCGGTAGGACGCCCGCAGCGTCTTCTTGTCGAGCTTGCCCAGCGGTGTCAGCGGCAGCGAGTCGAGGAAATCGACCGACTTGGGCGCGTGCACCGAACCCTTTGCGGCACGCACCTTCTCGACCAGCTCCTCGGCCGGTACCGACTGCCCCTCGCGCAACACGACGCATGCTTTGACGGCCTCGCCCCACTTGGCGTCGGGCACACCGACGACGGCCACGGACGCGACCGCCGGGTGCGACGAGATGACGTCCTCGATCTCGCGGGGGAAGACATTGAACCCGCCGGTGACGATCATGTCCTTCTTGCGATCGACGATCGTCATGAAGCCGTTCTTGTCGGCGCGCGCGACGTCGCCGGTGTGCAGCCATCCGCCTCGCAGCGCGTCGGCGGTCTCTTCCGGCTTGTTCAGATAGCCCTTCATCACCAGCGGACCGCGCACGCAGATCTCGCCGAGTTCGCCCTGCGGCACCTCGTTCAGGTCGTCGTCGAGCAGACGGACGTCGAGCCACGGCACGGGCCGGCCGCACGACGCGAGGCGCCCCGGATCGTCGGCCAGGTGCTCTTCCTTGCGCAGCACCGAGATCGTCATGCCGCATTCGGACTGCCCGTAGAACTGGAAGAAGACAGGACCGAGCCGCTCGATCCCCTCGCGCAGGCGGGACGGCGACATGGCCGACGCGCCGTAGAACAAGGTCTCGAGACTCGACAGGTCGCGGCTGTCGACATCCGGGTGGTCTAGCAGCATGTAGATCATCGTCGGCACGAGCATGGTCGCGTTGATGCGGTGCTTCTCGATCGTTTCGAGCACGAGCGCGGGGTCGAAGTGGGGCAGCACGTAGAGGCAGCCACCGCGCAGGAGTGTGGGGACGAAGAACGCCGCACCGGCGTGCGAGAGTGGGGTGCACACGAGGAAGCGGGGCTGCTCGGGCCACTGCCACTCGGCCATCTGGATCTGATTGAGGGCCGCGCCCGAACGGAACGAGCCCATCACGCCCTTCGGCTTCCCGGTGGTGCCGCCGGTGTAGACGATGGACGAGGTGTCCTCGATGTCGACGGGCGCGGACACGAGCCGCTGCTCGGTGAACTGCTCCGACAGGGCGAGAATGTCGGTTCCGACCGAGGACGGGCCGAGAGAGAACAAGTTCTTCAGGGTCGGCACCTGCTCGCGCAGCTCGGCAGCGCGCTCCTCGAAGTGGCCGGGGTCGAAGATCAGGGTCTCGATCCCCGCGTCGGTCGAGATGTACAGGTGGTCGGAGAGCGACCCCATGGGGTTCAGCGCGGTGTTGCGGCAGCCGGCGACCATCGTGGCGCCCATCGAGATGAGCACCTCGGGCCGGTTCTTGGACAGCATCGCCACGGCCGATCCCTGCCCGACCTCCACCGATGCGAGCGCCTGCTGGAACCGGCTGATGGCGGCGCGCATCTCGGCTCCGGTGAGGACGACGTCACCGAGGTGCAGGGCGGGGCGGTCGGCGCTGCGATCGAGCGCGGTGATGAGGAGATCGGGCGTGAATGCGGGACGGTAGAGGTCGGCGTACTCCTCGGGCATGGTCGTCCTTCCGGTGTGCTGTGACGGTCCGTTGTGTGACGTCACCGGTCGGCGTTCCCCGTTGTGGTGACCATCACCTGCCGATGGTCACGATAACCGCTCCGAGCCTAAAACTGAAACACGTTCCACCCTGCCTTTTCGGTGATTTCTCGCCTAGAGTCTTGGGCACATCCGGCGACGACGCCCGATTCGGACGCTCACCTCGGCGACGACGCCGATTCGTTGCCACAGCACACCACCCGGGGGATCGCGCATGCAGTCGGCCACGTCGTCACCGAGCAAGACCGAGACGGCAGTCACCGCAACCGTCGTCGAACATCATCGTCTCCGGCACGACCTCGCCGTCGTCCGCCTCGAATGCGACGACGCCATCGTCGACTTCCGCCCCGGCCAGTACGTCGACGTCGCTGTGCCGCAGCGCCCCACGCTGCCGCGTCGCCTCTCCCCCGCCCTGCCGCCCTCGTTGGACGGCAAACTCGAGTTCCACGTGCGCACCGTTCCGGGCGGCTGGGTGAGCGGGGCGATCGTCGCCGACACCCGACCGGGCGACGTATGGCAGATCGGCGCGGGCCGCGGCGGCGACCTCCACATCGACGACACCGGGCGCATCGTCATCATGGTGGCCGGCGGAACGGGCCTCGCGCCGCTGCGCTCGTTGATCCTCGACGCGGCGCGCCGACCGGAACCGCCCCGCACCTTCCTGTTCACGGGCGCCCGCAACCCGTGCGACCTGTACGCCGCCGACATGCTCACCCTCCTGTCGGAGGCGCTGCCGTGGCTGACGGTGGTGCCGGTCGTGGAGACCCTCGAGATCCCCGACGTCCCCGACCCCTGGTTCGAGCGCATCGCGCCGCGCATCGACGAGTTCGGACCCGACCCCGACGAACTGCTCGAGGGCAGTATCGACGAGGTCGTCACGTCCTACGGCGCGTTCGGCGACCACCAGGTGCTCGTGTGCGGTCCGGCAGCCATGGTGCGCACCACCGCTCAGCGGCTGATCGAGACGGGCACCCCGGCCGAGAACATCCGCTACGACCCGTACTGAGCGGCGTCGCGGGCAGCGATGTACCCGAACACCAGGCCCTGTCCGATCGTGGCACCCGCGCCGGGATAGCTGTGCCCGAACGCGTTGGCCGCGGTGTTGCCGATCGCGTAGAGACCGGTGATCGGGCTGCCGTCCTCCCGGAGAACCCGCGCCCGCTCGTCGGCGCGCAGGCCACCGCAGGTACCGAGATCGCTCAAGGTCATCTTCACCGCGTAGAGCGGCCCGTGGGTCAGGGGACGCAGGTTCGGATTCGGCTGGACCGTGGGGTCGCCGTAGTAACGGTCGTAGGCGCTGCGTCCACGCCCGAACTCGGAATCCGTTCCGGCTGCGGCGTCGTCGTTGAACTTGCCGAAGGTCGCCGCGAAGGTCTCCACCGGCACCCCCATCGATGCGGCGAGCTCTTCGGCCGTGGATGCGCGGTGGGCGATGCCCGCCTTGTACCAGGCTTCCGGGAGCGGCTGACGCGGGAACACCCCGGCCGCGAAGACATAGCTGTTGCGGTACTTCTGGTCGAACACGATCCACATCGACTCGACCGGATCACCGGTACGTTCGCGTTCGAGCACCAGCTGTCCGAAGGACATGTAGTCCGACGACTCGTTCGCGAACCGTCGTCCGGTCTGATCGACGATGAAGGAACCGGGCAGGGAACGCTCGGCGAGCATGACCATCGGCGGCCTACCCGGGCGGGTCGGTGCAACGGCGGGGAACCACCATGCCTGATCCATGAGGTCGAGATCGGCGCCGACCTCCTGGGCCGCCTTGATCGCGTCGCCCGTGTTGGTCTCCGCACCGAGACTCTCGTGATCGAGCAGGCTCTCGGACTGGTACTTGCGACGCATCGCCATGTCGTGATCGAAACCGCCCGCAGCGAGCACCACACCGCGACGCGCGGTCACGGTGACCTCCCGCCCGTTCTGCGCCACGACCGCACCGGTCACCCGGTCACCCTCGGTGACCAGACGCACCAGCGAGGTCTCGGTCCACACCGGCACCCCCGCCTTCAACACACCCGCGAACAGGCCCGCGGCGATGGCCTGTCCACCGGCGACGTATTCACGCTTGACGGCGAGTCCGGCGACGCCCTGTGCCAGCCGCTTGAAGATGCGCGGGAAACCCTTGTGCGGCACGCGCAGCATGAGGTTCATCCACTTGTAGTCGGCGCCCGTGGTGGGCATCGGCAGGCTCGCCTCCATGAGTCCCGGACGCAGTCGCGACCGTTCCTCTCCGAGCACCGACAGGTCGAACGGCCGGCACTCACAGCTGCGGCCCACCGCCGAGCCACCCGGAAGTTCGGGGTGGTAATCGGAGTAGCCCTCGGCCCAGAACAGCTTCATGGGAGTGGCGCGACGGAGCATCTCGACCGTCTCGGTTCCGTAGTCGACGAAGGCTTCGCCCCGCTCGACGGGGGCGTACCGTCGACGACCGACCGAACGTAGGTGTGACCACGCTCGACGGTGTCTCCCACGAGCCCCGGACTCC
>NZ_AJVB01000095.1:0-11027 GCF_000278445.1 Rhodococcus sp. R1101 | reverse complement strand
GTGCCTTGAGGAGACGGACGAAAGTCGGTTCGACGACGAGGCGGTATCCGAGCCGGTCGGCGAACATCGACTTCAGGGGTGGCGCGTGACGTCGTACGAGGTCGAACGTCTCACGGTCGCCGGCGGCGGTGACGATCGGCTGCTGCAGCAGTGCTCGCGCGGCGTCGCGGCGGCCGGAGGCATCCAGCGATGCCGCACCCGGATGCGAGGTGCTCACGGGGTCACCGCGCCGGGGTCGAGCGATTCTGTCGCCGCAACGCGCAGTGACAGACCGTGCACGGTGAGATCGCCGTCGGGGCAGTGCACCACCGTGTCGGCGCCGGGCTCGGCCGTCAGCGACAGCCCGAGATCGGGATCGGCCACGTACACCGGCCCCTCGACGGTTCGGTGGCCCGCGAGTGCTGCGGCGAGGACGCCGAGGACTACGTCCCGTGCCTGCGCCGACAGGTGCGCGCCGTGCAGGTCGCCCGCCGAACTCAGCTCGGCGACGGCGTCGGCGCGTCGACGTGACTCGTGCCGGGCGAGTTCGTCCGCTCGGACCCGACCGGGCAGCGAATCGGGGAGACGCCCGATACCTCCTCGGGACGAGTTGTCGCCGCGTTCGCGCAGCGACACCGGCACCACGACGGGAGCGGCCCGCCACCACGATGTGCCTGCGCCGACGCGAGGGTCGGTCTCGTCGGGACCGAGCAACAGGTGCCGGCTCGGGAAGGTGCCGAAGGTCGCGGCGAACACGCGGTGGGCCTGCTCGTCGGAGGACTCGGCGAACCACCGTGCCAGGCGCAACAGATCCGCGCGGTGCGAGAAGCCCGGCGTGCTCGCCGTGACCCGTCGTGTGCGCGCGAGCAGCCGGCTCAGCGCCGACGCCGCCGCGTCGCGCATGCGTCGCGGGCCGGAGTCCTCGGCGTACCACTGCGCCAGTGCCTCCCAGTCGGCGCGACGTCGACCGGGGGAGCGGACCGGAACGGTGTCCGACTGCTCGGCCCCGGGCAGGCCGAACTCGGGCAGGGCGGTGAGCAGGGAGTCCAGCCGTGGTTCCAGCCGAGCCAGTCTGCTCGTGACGAGTGGGGCGAGACGCTCGACGTCCGAACCGATGACGTCGACGTAGTCGAGGAGCAGGTGCTTGGTCTCCGTGTAGTCGTCGACGCCCCCTGTGTCTTCGAGACGGCCGAGGATCCCGGCGAGATGCGAGTAGAAGTCGGCGACGCTGTCCGTGAACAACCGGTGGTGCGCGAATACGGCGGTGACCTGCGCGGCCAACTCGTCCCGGTCGAGCACGACCCCGTCGCCGACCAGCAGTTCGTCGATCCGGCCGAGTGCGTCGGCCACACACCCGAGCGACTCGCGTGCGACCTCGCGCACTCCGTCGGAGGTGTCGAGCAACCTGCCGACCTCACGGTGCACCCGTACTCCGGCCGGTGTCGGCCGGTACCGGGCACGATCCCTGACGTCGGTGGAGACCACGTCTCCGACATCGGTGGAGACCGCGCCCCGGACGTTCCGCCGGTGGGATCCACCCTCGGTGCCCGCGTCGTCGCGTTCCCCGGCCCGGCCCGCGAGCGCGAGGTTCCCCCATCGGACCAGCCGATGACACCGGGCGTCGACGACCGCGATGTCGAGTGTCGCGCCCCGCGCCGCGCACGAGGCTGCGATGTCGGCCGCGGACAGATCCGCGAGCAACAGGCCGGTGAAGCTGTCCATCACCGCGAGGTACTCGTCCGCTTCGTCGGCGACGAGGTAGCGGAACAGGTCGCGACCGGTGTGTCCGCCCATCCGACCTCCTCTCCCGCGTGCCGACGCCGTACGGTCAGACAGGCTAGCCCGGTGATCGCGGAGCAGGGCGGGCGAGTTCGCCGAGCGCGGGCACGGACTGTGAAGAGGCAGACCGGGATCGGCCGGACACGGAGTGGATTCGTGCCCTGCCTCACTCGTGTTTATAGTTGCCCTGTGCAACACAATCGGCAGGCCCGGCCGCCGTCCGCGGACGGCGTTGCCCGCGTATACGAGGAGTTCGTACACCTCGTGCGCTTCCTGACGTCCGGAGCGCGGACGCAGGACAACGGTCTCTCGCTGGTCCAGCATTCGCTTCTCGGCTTCATCTCGCGAAATCCGGGCTGCCGTGCCACCGACATATCCGAGGTCTTCGGTGTCCACCGCTCGACCGTGTCGCGCCAATTGCGGCACGCCGTCGATGTGGGCTGGGTCGAGGCGGGGACGGGTCCGGCACGCGCCGGTCATCCGCTTCGACTCACCGACCACGGAGCGGCGGTTCTCGAAGGTGCCGTCGTGCGTCGTCTCGACGACGTCCGCGCCGGCCTCGAGGGCTGGGACGAGAACGACCTCGACCGCTTCGTGGACCTCCTGCGCCGCTTCCGCGCAGGAATCGATTCCGATGACCGGACTCCCGACCAGAACGATGGAGATTGCAGTGCGTGAGTACTCGACCCCGGCCCCGTTCACCATCGGTGACGACGAATCGGTCGTCCACACGGTGTTCACCCATGCGGAGAAGACTCCGCATCGAGTGATGTACTCCCGGCCGCAGGGTGACGACTGGGTCGCGGTCACCGCGCAGCAGTTCGCCGACCAGGTGAAGGCCGTCGCCAAGGGCCTGATCGCCAACGGCGTCGAGCCCGGCGATCGCGTCGCGTTGCTGTCGGCCACCCGGTACGAATGGTCGTTGTTCGACTACGCGATCTGGGCGGCCGGCGCGGTATCGGTGCCGATCTACGACTCGTCGTCCACCGAACAGATCCGCTGGATCCTCCAGGACTCCGAGGCCGTCCTCGCCGTCGTCGAGACCGCGCGGCACGAGAAGCTCTTCGTCGACATGCCCACCACGCTGCGTCGCATCCTGCAGATCGAGGACGGGGCCGTGAACACCCTCGCGGCCGACGGCGCCGACGTCGACGACGCCGAGATCACCGCGCGCCTGTCCGCAATCCGCTCCGACGGACTGGCCTCCCTCGTCTACACCTCGGGGACCACCGGGCGTCCCAAGGGATGCATGCTCACCCACCGCAACTTCCTCGCCGAGGTCCGGTCGATCCTCACCTCGGACGTCGGTGTGGTCGCCAAGCCCGGCAACCGGGGCCTGACCTTCCTGCCCCTCGCACACGTTCTCGCCCGCGCCGTGTCGCTCGCACTGTTCGAAGCCGGAGCCGCGCAGGCGCACTGGTCGGACTTCTCGACCGTGTCCGCGCAGTTCGCGCGGTACTCGCCCAACATCATCCTCGGTGTGCCCCGCGTCTTCGAGAAGGTGCGCGACGCGGCAGCGGCCAAAGCTGCGGCCGGCGGCCCGGTCAAGGCAGCGATCTTCGAGTTCGCGGAGCGTACCGCCATCGCCTACAGCGAGTCGCTCGACCAGGGCGGACCGACGCTGCTGTTGAAGGCCGAGCGCACTGTCGCCGACAAGCTGGTCTTCTCCAAGCTGCGTCAGGCCATGGGCAACGAATGCTGGTACGCGATCTCCGGGGGAGGTGCCCTGAGCCCTCGCCTCGGTCACTTCTTCCGCGGCGTCGGCGTGCCGATCTACGAGGGCTACGGCCTCACCGAGACCACGGCCGCACACAGCGTGAACACGCCCGGCTCGCAGAAGATCGGTACCGTCGGACGCCCCATGGGCGGGAACTCGGCGCGTATCGCCGACGACGGCGAGATCGAACTGCGCGGAATGGTCGTCTTCGACGGTTACTGGCGCAACGAGGAGGCCACCGCCGGCGCCTTCGACGACGGTTGGTTCCGCACCGGTGACCTCGGTTCGCTGGACGAGGACGGATACCTGTCCATCACCGGACGCAAGAAGGACCTCATCATCACCGCCGGCGGCAAGAATGTCTCGCCCGGGCCGATCGAGGACCGCATGCGGTCGCACACCCTCGTCTCCCAGGCCGTCGTCGTCGGCGACGGTCGCAGCTTCGTCACCGCTCTCGTGACCGTCGACCCGGACGTCTTCGAGAACTGGAAGACCGAGAACGGCAAGCCGGCCGGTGCGACGATCGCGGACCTGCGCCACGATCCCGCGCTGCGGGACGCGATGCAGACCATCGTGGACGACGCCAACACGCTCGTCTCGCACACCGAGGCGATCAAGAAGTTCGTCATCCTCGACCGCGATCTCACCGAGGAATCCGGAGAGCTCACCCCGACGCTGAAGATCAAGCGCAACGTCGTCACCGAACGTTTCGCTCACGAGATCGACGCCCTGTACGCGAAGTGACGCCCTAGGGACTTGTTCTCCCGCCGCGACCGCCGATCCGACGCCCGGGTCGGCGGTCGCGGCATTCGGCGACATCACCGCCGCGGTCGCGGCATGCGGCGACATCACCGCCGCGGCCGCGGCATGCGTGGGACGGTGTCACTCCGCCGGTGAGATGTCTCCGGACACCGCGCGCGCGAGCCTCGCGAATCCGTCGTGCTCGACGAGGTCCTCGACGAGGACGACCTCGCCGCGCGCATCGGCGAGCGGAACCCGCCAGTTCGGATACTCGTCGACCGTGCCCGGCTGGTTCTGGCTGCGGCGCTCGCCGGTCACATCGGCAAGTGAAACACCGAGCAGCGCAGACGGACTCGCCGCGATCACCCGGTGCAGTGCCTCGACCTGCCTGCCGACGTCGGTCTCACCCTCGTCGAGCAGGCCCCGCTCGACTGCCAGCGCCAGAACCGAATCGCGTTCGGTTGCCGCATCGGCGAGTTCGGTGTCGAGATCGCCCTCGAGCAGACCGAGCTCCGAACGCAGCCGGATGTGGTCGCCCGCCAGATACCCCGCCGTGGGCGCAAGGTCGTGCGTGGTCACCGAGGTCAGGCACAGGGAGCGGTAGGTCTCGGGCTCGCGAGGGGAGTCCTCGTCGCGTTCGAACCACAGGATCGACGTACCGGCGATGCCGCGCTCGGCGAGATACTCCTGCACCCACTCCTCGAAGACCCCGAGGTCCTCACCCACGACCACGGCACCGGCGCGATGTGCCTCGAGCGCCAGGATGCCGACGAGTGCCTCGTGGTCGCTGCGGACGTACGCGCCGTCGGCCGGCGACATCCCCTCCGGCACCCACCAGGTGCGGAAGAGTCCCAGGATGTGATCGGCCCGGACGCCACCCGCGTGCCGCAATGCCGAGCGCACCACATCCCGAAAGGGGATGTATCCCAGCTCCGCGAGACGATCCGGCCGCCACGGCGGCTGATTCCAGTTCTGGCCGTTGCGGTTGAAGTCGTCGGCGGGGGCACCCACCGTGACGCCCGTGGCCAGCGCGTCTCCCAACGTCCACGCGTCGGCGCCGTGCGGGCCGACACCCACTGCGAGGTCGTGCACGATGCCGATCTCGGAACCTGCCGCGAGCGAGGCGGTGTGAGCCGCCGCGAGCTGCTCGTCGCACAGCCACTGCAGCCACCGGTGGAAGTCGATTCGAGATTCGAGCCGCTCGCGCAACCGGTCGACCTTCGGGTCGTCCGGGCTCGGCGCGCGCGACGCCCACCGGTCGGCGCGGTCGCCGAACTTCTCGTACAGGGCGCACCACAACGCGAAGTCGTCGAGGGCCTGCCCGCCCTCGGCGCAGAACGCCTCGTACCGTGCCCGCCGGGCGGGGCCGAGCGGCACCCGGTAGACGCGTTCGAGGACGTCGAGCTTCGCGCGGAAGGTCGCATCGCGGTCGAGACGGCGTGCTTTCCGGTTCGCCTTCGCCGCGCGCTGTGCGTGCTCGTCGAGTTCCTTGCGGTGTTTCGCGGGGAGATAGGCCGTCTCCGGAACATCCTCGATGCGCAGGTACAGCGGGTCGACGAAGCGCCGAGACGACGGCAGATAGGGCGAAGGCTCGTGCGGGGGCACCGGCTCGGCCGCGTGCACGGGATTGATCAGGACGAAGTCGCCGCCGTATCCGGCCGTGATCGCCGCCAGATCCGCCAGGTCGGCGAAATCTCCGATACCCCACGACCGGCGGCTGCGCACCGAATAGACCTGTGCCGCAAGCCCCCACCGCTTCTTCTCGAGCAGCCGGTCGGCGGTGGACAGACGCCGTGGGGTCACCACGAGCTGCGCGGTGGCCTCGATGTCGTTGCTGCGCGCATGCACGACGTGCCAGCCGAGCGGCAGTCGCGGAACGGCGAACGTCGCGCGGCCCACGAGCCGGCCGTCGACCGTCCGCGGATCCACCCACACGTCGAGTTGCTCGACCTCGATCTCCGCGCCGTCCTCGGAGACCACCCACACCGACACGGGATCGCCGTGCGGCACGTGGACCGGGAACGTCCGGTCGTCGCCCTCGACGACCACGAGGGCGGGCGGCAGCATGCTGCGCCACGGGCGGTCGTCGAAGTCGGCGAGCGACGCCACGACGTCGTCGTCCGTCCCGGCCGGGACATCGAGCGCGGCGAGTATCCGCCGCAACGTCTCGTCGGAGACATCGTGGTCGAGTCCACCCCACCCGGTGTAGGTGGTGGAGACACCGTGCTTTCCGGCCAGTTCGCGCAGCTTCGCCGAGGACGTCACGGTCCTGAATCATGCCAGCAAAACGGCTCGGGGGCAGCGTGCGGAACATAGGGTCGACAGGGTGAGCGCTCTCGACATCGCGCACGGCGACATCACCACCATCGAGGTGGATGCGATCGTCAACGCCGCGAACTCCGCCCTGCTCGGAGGTGGCGGAGTGGACGGTGCGATCCACCGGGCCGGGGGCCCGGAGATCCTCGCGGCCTGTCGCGAACTCCGCGCGACCTCGCTACCCGACGGGCTCGAACCGGGCCGTGCGGTGGCAACTCCTGCGGGCCGTCTTCCGGCACGATGGGTGATCCACACCGTCGGTCCCGTGTGGTCGGCGCACGAGGACCGATCCGGGATACTGCGCTCGGCGTACCGCAACAGCCTGCTCGTGGCGCACGATCTCGGTGCCCGTACGGTGTCGTTCCCGCTCGTCTCGGCCGGTATCTACGGCTGGCCGCTCGAGGACGCCGCCCGGCAGGCCGTCACGACGATCCGGGAAACGCAGACGGCGGTGGAGACCGTCGTGCTCGTCGGCTTCGACTCGGCCGCCGTCGACGCGCTCCGTCGCGCCGTCTCCCGGTCGTAGTCCGTTCAGGCGTAGTCGCCGAAACCGTCGAAGAGGGTCGGTTCGTCGGGATTGTCGAACAGGGCGGGCTGCTCGGGCGCCGTCTCGCGGCCGGAACCCGACTTCGACGCTTGCCGGCCGGCCGGGTCGGGACCGTCCCCCTGCTCGAGGAACTGCAGCGCCTCGGCGAGCGACCGGCTCGTCGCCTCCCATTCGAGGGCTCGCGCCCGGGCCTCGCGAGCGCCGTCGGTGTTGAGCGCCGCTTCGCGGGTGTGCGACTCGCCGTCCCACCAGACCTGCAGTTCGGTGCTGATGGTGAGGAACCGCCGCAGCTGTTCGGGATTGCGATCGCCGATCGCCGCGACGGTGCTCGCTCCGACATCGGTGGAACCGTCGAGATGGAAGTCGCGCACCGCGAGCAGAGCCACCGGCAGATCGTCCTCGGCGTCGGGCAACTGCGAGACATCGCCCCAGGGCGGCTCGTCCGCGCCCGCCTGCGCTCCGTCGAATCCTTGATCGCGCAGCAACGCGCCGCCGATATGGGCGGCGAACGAACCGTCGACGGTGTCGAGGAACTGTGTGATCGTCTCGAGCGAGCCGAGCAGATGGGCCGGCGCGAACGGCGCGGCAGGGACGTGGTCGACGATCGCGAGACGATCGTCGACCAGCACGAACTTCAGGTGCGGCCATCGACGGTTGAGGTCGGCGCAGATCTCGGCGGCCCGCGTGCGCCCGGTGATGGAATGGACGATCGGGGCGAACAGGTCGACGGTGCCGCCGCCCGGGCCGACGCCGACGAACACCAGCACCCCGCCGACCCGCAGGACGAGATCGCCGTCCTCGTCCCAGGCGGGAAGATCGCCGATCCGCTCGTGCAGGGTGGATTCGATCAGTTCGCGGACGTGGTCGTCTCCGGTGGGCACGACCGCGAGCGGCACCTGCACAGCCTGTGTGCGCCCCGCGTCCGGTGTCTCGGGCACGAGGAACGACGTGAGATCGGCGACGGAACGTTCCGTCCCGAACGTCTCGGCCCGCAGGAAGAGGGGATGGGGAACACCCCACACCGAACGCAGGGCACGCACGGCGATCACGGCGAGCTGATCGGCCCAGCTTCCAGGACGGTCGATCCAGAAGGCCGGGGATCCGCCGTCCTCCGGATCGTCCGGTCCGCGGGAGGGCGCCTCCAGGCCGAGTTCGAGGAGCATCTGTTCGTCGACCGGCGTGAGATGCCGGTCGGGCGCGAGGTGAGCGTTGGAGGGCACCTCGCAGCGGACGAGCCGATCTCCCCACGCGTAGAACTGCACACACGGCCCCGCCGGACCGCCGGCTTCGTCGGTGAAGGGTTCGAGAACGAGGCCGTCGCCGTCGCTCATGGCCGCGACATGGTCGGCCAGGCGCGTGCGGAACTCGCGCCAGGCCGCATCGACGTCCTGGTCGAACCGGGTCTGCGCGTCGGCCATGATCGGACCCCCTTCTCTGTGCGGTCGAGCCGAGAGAAAGACTAGTCGCCGGCACCGACAGACCTTCCTTCGCTCGGTCGCACGAGCGACGGCTCGCCGGAACGCATGGTTCTCGCCCGGCGACGGCTCCCCGGAGTGTTCCGATCTCGGCGAGCGAAACCGTGTCGGTCCGTCCGGTGGTGGTCGAGCATCGACGCATGATCGACGCCATCATCCGTCTCGTGCGGACACTGCCGGCCCGTCTCCCGGGAGTCCGGTCGGTGGATCCGTCCGCGTGGGACGCCGCAGCTCCGATCGGCGTGCCGGTATGCACTTCGGATGCGCTGGCGGACTACGCGATCCGGGTCTCGATATGAACGGTACGGACGGGACGGAGATCGACACCGACGTTCTCGTGCTCGGTGGGGGACCGGCCGGCACGTGGGCAGCGCTGGCGGCCGCCCGGGCCGGGAGCCGCGTGGTCCTCGCCGACAAGGGTTACTGCGGGACGAGCGGTCCGACCGCGTCCGGCGGCAACAACCTCTGGTACCTGCCACCCGGGCCCGAGCGCGCCGCGGCCGTCGACCGCCGCCACGTCGAAGGGGGACTGCTCTCCGAACCCGCCTGGATGCACCGGGTGCTCGACGAGACCTACCGGCGTGTCGACGACCTGGCCGTGAACGGGCGTTACCCCTTCGGCGTGGATCCGGAGACCGGACGGCGCCGGGGCAGCAGCCTGCAAGGGCCCGAGTACATGCGGCGGATGCGCCGCATGGTCCACCGCGCCGGGGTGCGCATCCTGGACCAGTCGCCGGCCCTGCAGTTGCTCGTCGACGCCGACGGGGTGGTGGCCGGGGCGACCGGGGTTCACCGCCGGCAGGGATACGAGTCGTGGACGGTACGTGCCGGCGCCGTCGTCCTGGCCACCGGAGGATGCGCCTTCCTCTCCGGCAGCTTCGGTACCGACGTCGACACGGGCGACGGCCATCTGATGGCCGCCGAGGCCGGTGCCGAGTTCTCGGGCATGGAGTTCTCATCGGCCTACGCGCTCGCACCGTCCTGGAGCGGGCACACGAAGGGCCTGTTCATGCAGTTCGCGACGTTCTACGACGATCAGGGTGCGCGGCTCGGGGACGACCGCGCGACCGCCATGCGGTACCTGCTCGACGGCGTCCCGGTCCACGCCCGGCTCGACCGGGCGCATCCCGACCACCGCGACCTGATGCGACGCTCCCAACCCAATTACTTCCTACCCCTCGACAAGGCCGGGATCGATCCGTTCACCGAGATGTACCCGGTGCGGGCGGTGCTCGAGGGAACGGTGCGCGGTACCGGTGGCCTGCGGATCACCGGCACGGACTGCGGCACGTCGGTGCCGGGTCTGTTCGCCGCCGGCGACGTGGCCACGCGCGAGCTGATCACCGGTGGACGCAGCGGCGGAGGCAGTCACAACGGGGCCTGGGCGATGTCGTCGGGCTCGTGGTCGGGGGCGGCCGCCGCGGCGTTCGCCCGTCGACGCGGTGTCGCGGACGTCGCGTCACCGATCGGCGGGGTCGGCCTCGTGGGCGACCCGGATCGCGCCGCCACCCGGTCGATCATAGGTCTGGTGCAGGAGCACACGCTGCCGCTCGAGCGCAGCTTCCGGCGGACGGCACGGAGTCTCGAGGACAGCATCGCCGCACTCGACGACGCGTGGACTGCGGCACCGGTGGTGCTGGGCGGCCGGGGCCGCGAACTGGTGAGGGCCCGGTCCGGTGCCGCGCTTCTCGCCATGGCTCGATGGGTGAGCCACACCGCCCTTGCCCGTGCGGAGACGAGAGGCATGCACGTGCGAGCCGATCACGCGGACACCGATCCCGGCTTCCGGTACCGCCTGGTGACGAGCGGTCTGGACCGGGTGGACGTCCGTGCCGACAGTGGCCCCGCGGGCCGTGCCGAAAGTGACCCTGCGGGCCGTGCCGACAGTGACCCTGCGGGCCGTGCCGAGGGCCGGCCCGCACGACGAGGAGCGAGCCGATGATCGAGGTGATCGTCGCCGACCGGTGCATCTCGTGCGACATCTGCATCGCAGTGTGTCCGACCGACGTCTTCGATCGTGGACCCGACGGGCTTCCCGTCGTCGCCCATCAGGAGGACTGCCAGACCTGCTTCATGTGCGAGGTCCACTGTCCCGTCGACGCCCTCTATGTGGCTCCGTACTCGACCGCAGTGGAAGAGAATTCATCACACCGCGACGTCGATGCGCTCACGTCCTCCGGCGAGTTCGGACGCTATCGGGCCGTCGTCGGATGGGGCCGGGGGAGACGCGCGGGGGCCCGGCAGGACCGTAACGACCTGTTCACCGGCCGGCCCTGAGAGCATCTGCTGCGCGTGTGCAGCGCCGAGTTCGAGGGCGGCCGAGGGAGCGGATCACCGTAGTTCACGCACGAAGCGGCCGATCTCGGCGATCGCCCGTCCGCTCTCCGGCACGACGCCTGCCGCTGCCTGGAAGACGTGCACCTGCTTCTCCCATACTTGGAGCTCTGCGGCCACACCGGCGAGTTGCAGACGC
>NZ_AJVB01000094.1:0-11057 GCF_000278445.1 Rhodococcus sp. R1101 | reverse complement strand
CAGCGTCACCGCGCGCGAGTGCCTCGGCAAGTCGCGGTGCCCGGTGGGAGAAGACTGCTTCGCCGAGATCGCGCGCGCGGAGGCCGCACAGGTCGACGTGGTCGTCACCAACCACGCGCTCCTCGCGATCGACGCGATCACCGGTATCTCGATCCTGCCCGAGCACGATGTCGTGGTCGTCGACGAGGCCCACGAACTCGTCGACCGCGTCACGAACGTCGCCACGGCCGAACTGTCGTCGGGCACGGTGTCGGCGGCCGCGCGGCGCTGCGTCAAGCTGGTCGAGGACGAGGAGATCGACCGGCTCGAAGGCGCCGCCGAGAACTGGGAATCGTTCCTCGACGAGCTTCCCGCGGGTCGCTGGGACGACCTGCCCGAGGGTGCCGCGGCCGCGCTGGCCTCGATCCGCGACGCCGCCTGGGCCGTGCACACGGCGATCGGACCGGCCAAGCCCGGCACCGATCCCGAGGTCGCCGCCGCGCGCAGCCAGGCACTGGCGGAGATCGACGAGGTGCACGACTGCGCGGTCCGGGTGCTCACGACCTTCGAGCAGCGTGATCCCTCGCAGCGGCCCGACGTCGTGTGGCTGGCCGCCGACGAGTTCCGCGGCAACGTCCGCCGCACCGTGCGGGTCGCGCCGCTGTCGGTCGGTGGGCTCCTGCGCAGCCGGTTGTTCGGCGAGTCCACCGTCGTCCTCACCTCCGCGACCCTCACGGTCGGCGGATCGTTCGACGGTCTGGCGGTCAACTGGGGTCTACCGCCGCAGTCGCCCGCGCGCAGCGACACCGCCGCCGCGTCCGGTGCCGAACCACCGTCCGACAAGGGCGATCTCGCGTGGAACGGCATCGACGTCGGCTCGCCCTTCGACCATGCGAAGGCCGGGATCCTCTACATCGCCAAGCATCTGACACCACCCGGCCGCGACGGCCTGCCGCCTTCGCATCTGGACGAGATCGCCGAACTCGTCACCGCAGCCGAGGGCCGGACACTCGGATTGTTCTCCTCGATGCGCGCCGCGAAGGCCGCCACGGAGGCGCTACGCCAGCGCCTCGACACACCGATCCTGTGCCAGGGCGACGACGCCACCGGCGCGCTGGTCGAGAAGTTCGCGGCCGACGAGGCGACGAGCCTGTTCGGCACCCTGTCGTTGTGGCAGGGCGTCGACGTCCCGGGCCCGTCGTTGTCGCTGGTGATCATCGACCGGATCCCGTTCCCCCGGCCCGACGATCCGCTGCTGGTCGCCCGGCAGCGCGCCGTCGAGGCCCGCGGTGGCAACGGGTTCATGGCGGTCGCCGCCAACCACGCCGCCCTTCTGCTCGCGCAGGGGGTGGGGCGATTGCTGCGCAGCACCGACGACCGGGGTGTGGTGGCGGTACTCGACTCGCGCCTGGCGACCGCGCGGTACGGCGGCTATCTGCGCGCGTCGCTGCCGCCGTTCTGGGAGACCGCCGATCCGGCGGTGGTCCGCCGGGCACTCACGCGTCTGCGGGGGTGAGCACCCGGCGGGTCCCGACTCTCACGGGAGCGCGACCATGCCGAGCTCGGCGGGCGAGGCGAGCAGTCCGTGCCGGGGCAGCACCCGCACCGTGTACCCGACGGCGCCGGCGAGCGGCAACGGCACCGTCGCGGTGAACTCCTCCCCCAGCGGATCGGAACCGATGTGTTCCATCGGCACGGTGACGGGGTCGCTGAGCACGTCGTCGGAGCCCACACGTCCGACCACGGCCTGCACCTCCACGTCCTCCGGGGCCAGGTCGCCGAGTTGCACGTGCGCGGTCAGCCCCAGCGGCAGACCGATCTGCGGAACCTCCGGAATCGGGGTCGAATCCACTTGCGCGACACGCACTCCCGGCCAGGAGGCGTCGATGCGGTGCCGGTACTCGGCCACCGCCCGCGCCCCCGCGTAGTCGTCGGCGGTCACCTCCGCGGCCGCGGCGGCAGCGGGGATGTAGTAATCGACGGCGTAGTCGCGCACCATCCGCGAGGCGAGCACCTTCGGACCGAGATTCTCGAGCGTATGGCGCACCATCTCGATCCAACGGGCCGGCACACCGTCGGGGTCGCGGTCGTAGAAACGCGGCAGCACGGAGCGTTCGAGCAGTTCGTACAGAGCGGCGGCCTCGAGGTCGTCGCGACGGGTGTCGTCGACGCCGTCCGCAGTGGGGATGGCCCAGCCGTTCTCACCGTCGAACATCTCGTCCCACCATCCGTCGCGGATGGACAGGTTGAGGCCGCCGTTGAGGGCCGACTTCATGCCCGACGTGCCGCACGCCTCGAGCGGGCGCAGCGGGTTGTTCAGCCACACGTCGCAACCCCAGTACAGATAGCGGGCCATCGACATGTCGTAGTTGGGCAGGAAGACGATGCGGTGCCGCACGTCGTACTCGTCGGCGAACCGCACGACCTGCTGGATGAGCGCCTTGCCGCCGTCGTCGGCAGGGTGGCTCTTACCGGCGACGACGAGCTGCACGGGTCGTTCGTCGTCGAGCAACAGGGCGCGCAGCCGTTCGGGATCGCGCAGCATCAGCGTGAGGCGCTTGTAGGTCGGCACGCGCCGCGCGAACCCGACGGTGAGCACGTTCGGATCGAAGACCGACTCGATCCAGCCCAGTTCGGCGTCGGTGGCACCGCGTTCGATCCACGACTCACGCAACCGGCGACGCACCTCGGCGACGAGCTGGGCGCGCAGCGCGTTCCGGGTGGACCACAGTTCCTTGCGATCGATGGCCTGGAGCAGTTCCCAGCCGCGGGCCTCCTCGACGCGATCGGGCCCGGCGAGGCGGTTGGCGAGCGCGATCCATTCGCGCGCGGCCCAGGTGGGGGCGTGCACGCCGTTGGTGACCGAGCCGATCGGCACCTCGGCGGCGTCGAATCCGGGCCACAGTCCTTCGAACATGCCGCGGCTGACCTCGCCGTGCAGTTTCGACACGCCGTTGCAGCGCTGGCCGAGGCGCAGGCCGAGATGGGCCATGTTGAACACGTTCGGGTTGCTCTCGCGCCCGAGGGCGAGAATGCGATCGACGGTGAGGCCGGGCAGCAGCGCCGATTCGTTCTCACCGTTGGTTCCCGAGAAGTAGTGGCGCACCAGATCGATCGGGAACCGGTCGATGCCCGCGGGCACGGGGGTGTGCGTCGTGAAGACGGTGCCTGCGCGCACCGCGGCGAGCGCCTCGTCGAAGTCCAGTCCGGAGCCGGTGACGAGTTCGCGGATGCGTTCGGCTCCGAGGAAACCGGCATGCCCTTCGTTCATGTGGAAGACGTCGGGGTCGGGCAGGCCGTGGATGCGCGTGTAGGCACGCACCGCGCGAACACCGCCGACGCCGGCGAGGATCTCCTGCTTGATCCGGTGATCCTGGTCGCCGCCGTAGAGGCGGTCGGTGACCCCGCACAACTCCTCGTCGTTGGAGGGGATGTCCGAGTCGAGCAGCAGCAGCGGCACGCGCCCCACCTGGGCGATCCAGATCCGCGCGTCGAGTGTGCGTCCGCCGGGTACGGCGACCTGCACGAGCGCGGCGGTGCCGTCGGCCTCGGTGAGCAGGCGCAGCGGCAGGCCCTGCGGGTCGTAGGAGGGATAGTGCTCCATCTGCCAGCCGTCGGCGCTGAGCGACTGACGGAAATAGCCGGAGCGGTAGAGCAGGCCGACGCCGATGAGCGGCAGGCCGAGATCGGAGGCGGCCTTGAGGTGGTCGCCGGCGAGGATGCCCAGGCCGCCGGAGTAGTTCGGCAACACCTCGGTGACACCGAACTCCATCGAGAAGTAGGCGATGCCGGCGGGCAGAGTCGTGCCGCGTTCCTGCTGTTCCTGGAACCAGCGGGGGCGGGCGAGGTAGTGCTCGAGGTCGGCCGCCGCAGCGTCGAGACGGGCGAGGAAGTCGCCGTCCTCGGCGAGCGCATCGAGGCGGGCGGGCGGCACCTCGCCGAGCAGCCGGACGGGATCGTTGCTGCACCGGCGCCACAGCTCCGGGTCGACCGATTCGAACAGGTCCTGGGTCTGCGGGTGCCACGACCATCTCAGGTTCGCGGTCAGGGCTCCCAGCGCGGCCAGCCGCTCGGGAAGATGGGCTCGTACAGTGAACCGGCGCAGTGCTTTCACGGGATGCACACTACCCACCGGGGACGCTCCGTGACGGATCGACGGATCTCACGTACCGGCATCCGCGCCGGTCGCGCAGAGATCGCCCGGCAGACGGGAAGGCCTCGCGGCGTGCACACCGCGCGGCCTTCACTCCTGCGGCCCGGTCACCAGAAGTGAACGTCGAGTTACAGATATTTTCGGTGTGGCACCGGGGATCCTTCGCGGGTCCCGCCGCATGCACAGCCGTGCGCCGCGACCTCCATTACGGTGGTGCGAGACACGGTCGTTGCCCCCATCGGCCCTGCTCGTCCACCCGGACCCGCACGGAACGGAGCTAGTGTGACAGGTCGGCTCGCCATCGACGACGTACAACCCTCCATCGACGGAGGGCGTTATCCGACGAAAACGGTCGTCGGGGAGGTGGTGCCGGTCTCCGCCGTCGTGTGGCGCGAGGGCCACGACGCGATCGCCGCGACACTCGCCGTCCGAGGACCGGCCGACGACCCCGACTCCGCGGGCAAACTGGTGCGGATCCCCATGGTCCCCGGGAGTGAACCCGACACCTTCCACGCCACCTTCTCCCCCACGAGCGTCGGTGCATGGACCTACCGGGTCGAGGCGTGGAGCGACCCGGTGGCGACCTGGCGACACACGGTCACCGCGAAGATGGACGCCGGGCAGGATGCCACCGAACTCGCCAACGATCTCGAGGTCGGGGCACGGACCTTCGAGAAGGCCGCGAAGGGCGCTCCCCGCGGCAGCCGACCCGCCCTGCTCGCGGTCGCGCTGTCGCTGCGGTCCGACCGTCCGCTGCCCGAGCGCGTCGCCCCCGCCTTCTCCCCCGACGTCACCGAGATCCTCCGCGCTCATCCGCTCCGCGAACTCGTCACGCGGGGAAGGGCGTTCACAGCGTTCGCCGATCGTCGCCGCGCACTGTTCGGTTCGTGGTACGAGTTCTTTCCGCGATCCACCGGAGGGTGGCACGAGGACGGAACCCCGCGGCACGGCAACTTCTCCACCGCCGCCGCCGATCTGCCGCGCATCGCGGCGATGGGCTTCGACGTCGTCTATCTGCCCCCGATCCATCCGATCGGCAAGATCAACCGCAAGGGACCGAACAACACGCTCGTCGCCGGTCCGCACGACGTCGGGTCGCCGTGGGCGATCGGCTCCGACGAGGGCGGTCACGACGCGATCCACCCCGAACTCGGCACCGAACAGGACTTCCGCGACTTCGTCGCCCGCGCGAAGGAACTCGATCTCGAGGTCGCCCTCGATCTCGCTCTGCAGTGCGCTCCCGACCACCCGTGGGCGCGGGAGCATCCGGAGTGGTTCACCGTGCTGCCCGACGGCACGATCGCGTACGCGGAGAACCCGCCGAAGAAATACCAGGACATCTATCCCATCAACTTCGACGATGACCCGGACGGCATCTACGCCGAGGTCCTGCGCGTGGTCCGGCACTGGATCCGGCTGGGCGTCGACATCTTCCGCGTCGACAACCCGCACACCAAGCCCCCGAGCTTCTGGGAGCAGCTCATCGCCGAGGTCAAGCACACCGATCCGGACGTGCTGTTCCTGTCGGAGGCGTTCACCCGCCCGGCCCGCATGTACGGGCTCGCGCGGCGCGGATTCACCCAGTCCTACACGTATTTCACGTGGCGGGTCGCGAAGTGGGAGCTCACGGAGTTCGGTACCGAGATCGCCGCGAAGGCGGACGAGGCGAGGCCGAACCTGTTCGTGAACACCCCCGACATCCTGCACGAAACCCTGCAGCACGGCGGGCCGGGCATGTTCGCGTTGCGGGCGGCGCTCGCCGCCACCCTGGCGCCGTCCTGGGGTGTCTACTCGGGTTACGAACTGTTCGAGCACCTCGCGGTGCGGCCGGGCAGCGAGGAGTATCTGGACTCGGAGAAGTACCAGTTGCGGCCGCGACGGTTCGACGAGGCGCGCCGGCGCGGCGAGTCGCTCGAACCGTGGCTGACCACCCTCAACCGCATCCGGCGGGCCCATCCGGCTCTGCAGCAACTGCGCAACATCACCTTTCACCACGTCGACAACGACGCCCTGATCGCCTACTCGAAGTTCGATCCGTCCACCGGCGACTGCGTGCTCACGGTGATCAATCTCAACCCCTACGGAGCCGAGCAGGGCACCGTCTGGCTCGACATGCCGGCGATCGGCCACGACTGGCAGGACCACTTCCCCGTTTACGACGAGGTGAGTGGGGAACAGTACTCGTGGGGACAGGCCAACTATGTGCGCCTCGAGCCGTGGCGGGCGGTGGCGCACATCCTGGCACTGCCCCCGATCGGCATCCCCACCCGCACAACGCTCGCCTACAGGAGGCAGTCGTGACCGTGCCGCCCCAGACGCCGGGCGCCGAGGTGCCGCGCCGGCGCCACAGCCCGCGACCGGAGGATCTGGCGCTGCTCGCCGCCGGTGAGCACCACGATCCGCACGCGGTGCTCGGCGCCCACCCCCACCCGGAGGGGACGGTCATCCGAGCGCTGCGGCCCGGGGCCGAGAAGGTCGCCGCCCGCATCAGCGGCCGCGACCATCCGCTCGAACCCGTGGGAGAGGACGTCTTCAGCGCCCTGATCCCCGTCTTCGATCTCGCCGACTACCGCCTGGTGGTGACCTACCCGTTCGAGCACGTCGAGGTCGTCGCGGACGGTTACCGCTTCATGCCGACGCTGGGCGAACTCGACCGGCACCTGCTGAGCGAGGGCCGGCACGAACGTCTGTGGGAAGTGCTCGGGGCACATCCGCAGACCTACGAGACCCCCGACGGCCCGGTGACGGGCACCTCGTTCGCCGTGTGGGCGCCGGGAGCACGCGGAGTCACCGTCGTCGGCGACTTCGACGGCTGGGGTGGGCGCACCGCCCCCATGCGGGTGCTCGGATCGAGCGGTGTCTGGGAGGTCTTCCTGCCCGGCATCGAACCGGGCGCGCTCTACAAGTACCGGGTGCACGGCCGCGACGGGTCGATCCGCGACAAGGCCGATCCGATGGCGTTCGCCACGGAGGTACCGCCGGCGACGGCGTCGAAGGTCACCGAGAGTCGTTACACCTGGAACGACGAGGACTGGATCGCGACCCGCGAGAAGTCGCAGCCCTGGCAGGAACCGATGGCGGTGTACGAGGTGCACCTCGGTTCGTGGCGTCCGGGCCTGAACTACGCCGAACTCGCCGACCAGCTGGCCGAGTACGTCCTCGAGACCGGTTTCACCCATGTCGAGTTGCTGCCGGTCGCCGAGCATCCCTTCGGCGGGTCGTGGGGTTACCAGGTCACCTCCTATTACGCCCCGACCTCCCGGTTCGGCAGCCCCGACGAGTTCCGCGCGTTCGTCGACCGTCTCCACGCCGCCGGGATCGGCGTGATCATGGATTGGGTGCCCGCCCACTTCCCCAAGGACGAGTGGGCCCTCGCGCGGTTCGACGGCAGCCCCCTGTACGAACATCCCGATCCGCGCCGCGGTGAGCAGCTGGACTGGGGTACCTACGTCTTCGACTACGGCCGGCCGGAGGTGCGCAATTTCCTCGTCGCCAACGCCCTGTACTGGATCGAGGAGTTCCACATCGACGGTCTGCGTGTCGATGCGGTCGCCTCGATGCTGTACCTCGACTACTCGCGTCCCGAGGGCGGATGGACACCGAACATCTACGGCGGACGCGAGAACCTCGAGGCCGTGGCCTTCTTGCAGGAACTCAACGCCACCGTCCACAAGCACTACCCGGGGATCGTCACCGTCGCCGAGGAATCGACGTCCTGGCCGGGCGTGACCCGCCCGACGAATGTGGGCGGGCTCGGGTTCAGCATGAAGTGGAACATGGGCTGGATGCACGACACCCTCGGTTATCTCGGCCGCGACCCGGTGCACCGTACCTATCACCATCACGAGATCACGTTCTCGCTCGTGTACGCGTGGAGCGAGAACTTCGTGCTGCCCATCAGCCACGACGAGGTCGTCCACGGCAAGGGCACGCTGTGGACGCGCCTGCCGGGCGACGACGCGACGCGCGCCGCCGGTCTGCGGTCGATGCTCGCCTACATGTGGGCGCATCCCGGCAAACAGTTGCTGTTCATGGGCCAGGAGTTCGGACAGGTCGCCGAGTGGTCGGAGGAACGCGGGCTCGACTGGTGGCAGCTCGACGAGCCGCTCCACGCCGGCATCCACCGTCTGGTGTGCGACCTCAACGGCATCTACCGCTCGCATCCGGCGCTCTACACGCTCGACACCACACCCGGCGGGTATTCGTGGATCGACGCGAACGACGCCCACAACAACGTCCTGTCGTTCCTGCGCTACGGCAGCGACGGCTCGGTGGTCGCGTGCCTGCACAACTTCTCGGGCACGACCTACGCCGACTATCGTGTCGGATTGCCCGAACCGGGCACGTGGGAGGAAGTCCTCAACACGGACGCCACCGACTACCAGGGCAACGGAGCAGGTAACTTCGGTGCCGTGGAGGCGGGCGAGCACTCGTGGCACGGACGCCCCGCATCGGCTCGGGTGACCTTGCCTGCGCACGGCGCGATCTGGTTGTCGCTGCGGAGGTGACGCTGCCCGACGACAGGAGCACAACGACATGCGACGGACGCACCGGTTCACGCGACTGGTGGTGCCCGCACTGACCGTCGTCCTGCTGGCGGGATGCGCCCAGCAGATCGAAGGAACGGCGGTGTCGATCTACGACAACCCCTTCACCGTGGCGGGTCTGCCCGTCACCTCCGGGGCGTCGGGTCCGCGCAGCGGGGTGCCCGATGCGGCCGTGGAGATCGAGAACACCGACGGCGGCCCCGTCGACGTCCTCGCCGGCAACGCGATCGCCGATATCGAGGAGTACTGGCGTCAGGAGTTCGCGTCCGTCGCCCGCGGCACCTTCCGCCCGGTCGAGACGATCGTGTCGTGGGATCCGTCCGAACGACGGGGTCCGCGGTTCTGCGGCAAACCCACCTACGACTTCATCAATGCGGCCTACTGCAGTGGCGGCGACGAGATCGGCTGGGACCGCACCTTCCTCATGCCGCAGCTCATCGACAGCTTCGGTCCGATGGCGGCGGTGACGGTCCTCGCCCACGAGTACGGGCACGCCGTCCAGCACACGGCGGGTCTGGTCGCCGAGGACGATCCCGGCATCGTGTTCGAGCAGCAGGCCGATTGTTTCGCCGGCGCCTTCATGCGGCACGTCGCGGAGGGACGCGCGACGCACTTCCAGCTCGACACCTCGGACGGGCTCAACAACGTGCTCGCGTCGATGGTGCTCTTCCGCGACGTCGACCCGAACGATCCCGACTCGATCCACGGCTCCGCCTTCGAACGCGTGACGGCCGTGCAGATCGGTTTCACCGACGGGGCCGCCGCGTGTGCGCGCATCGACGCCGCCGAGATCGAGTCGCGTCGCGCCGACCTGCCGCAGTACTACGACAGCGCGGACGACGGCGAGCTGCCGGTCACCGGCGAATCGGTCGAGTCGATCTTCGAGTCGTTCCATCAGGTTTTCGATCTCGGGGCTCTGCCGCGGCTCGATCTGTCGGGTGCCGACCTCGCCTGCGCGGACGCGCAGGCCACCTCACCGGTGTCGTACTGCCCCGCGACGAACACCGTGGGCGTCGACATGGAAGCACTCTCGGAGCGCGGGACGGCCGCCCCGTCGGGAAGCGGGTTCGATTCCGGTGTCCGCGGTGACTACAACGCCTACGTGCTCGTCGCGTCGCGTTACGCCCTCGCGGTGCAGAAGGAGGCGGGGCAGTCGCTCACCGAGCCGCGCACGGCACTGCGGGCCGCCTGCCTGTCCGGGGTGATCAGCGCGGCGCTGAGCCCGGACAGCACCGTCGCGTCGAACGTCGACCCGAGCCGGGTGCTGGTGTGGCTGTCCCCCGGCGACCTCGACGAAGCGGTTTCGGGTCTGCTCACCGATGGTCTCGCGGCGAGCGACGTCAACGGCAACACGGTGCCGAGCGGGTTCGCGCGGGTGGACGCCTTCCGCACCGGGGTCCTCGGTGGCGAGGCGGCCTGCAGCGGGCGCTACCGCTGAGACGACACCGGCCGCCCACCCTGGAGGTGAGCGGCCGGTACGACGGGCCGATGACGGATCAGTACAGCGCCATCGCGAGCTTGCGACGCGACGCCACCACGACCGGGTCGGCGGCGTCGAACAACTCGAACAGTTCGAGGAGCCTGGTGCGTGCCGCGGTTCGTTCGTCCCCGGCGCTGCGACGCACGAACTCGATGAGACGACCGAACGCCGCCTCGGGTTGCTGCGCGAACAGTTCGGCGTCGGCCGCCGCGAACTGTGCTTCCAGATCGGACGGCGCGGCATCGGCCCGCTCGACCGCATCCTCTGGGAGCATGCTCGCGCGGGCCAGGAAACGCACCTGGCGCAGAGCGGCCCGAGCCTCGGTGTTGCCCGGCTCGGAATTGAGGACGAGCTGGTAGGCAGCCTCGGCGCCTTCGAAGTCGCCGTTCTCGAGCGCCTGCTCGGCAGCCTCGAAACGCGGATCGACGGGTTGCTCCTCCGGCTCGGCGCCGGGCGGGCCCGACAGCTTGCCGGCGACCGCGTTCCGGATGGCATCGAGCCACTGACGCAGCGCGGGTTCGGGCTGGACGCCCTGGAAGTCGGCGAGCGGCTGCCCGGCGGCGATCGCGACGACCGTGGGCACCGACTGCACACCGAACGCCTGGGCGATGCGTGGGTTCGCGTCGACGTCGACCTTCGCGAGGACCCACGCACCGCCGGCTTCGTTCGCGAGCTTCTCGAGGACTGGTGAGAGCTGCTTGCACGGCTCACACCAGGTGGCCCACAGGTCGACGATCACGGGCACCTGCATCGAACGCTGCAGCACCTCGGTCTCGAACGTCGCTTCGGTGACGTCCA
Source organism: Rhodococcus sp. R1101 (assembly GCF_000278445.1). Taxonomy (NCBI): domain Bacteria; kingdom Bacillati; phylum Actinomycetota; class Actinomycetes; order Mycobacteriales; family Nocardiaceae; genus Rhodococcus; species Rhodococcus sp. R1101. Next base: position 100 of record NZ_AJVB01000094.1, on the reverse strand, counting down.
CGATCGGGGCGAGGGCACCGGGCGCGGCGCCGTCGCCACCGGCAGGAGGCGGAGGCGGCGCGGTGGCCCTCTCCTTGAGCGGTGAGAGATCCACCGCGCC
>NZ_AJVB01000093.1:0-11078 GCF_000278445.1 Rhodococcus sp. R1101 | reverse complement strand
CCGAGGAGGCGGCCGCCACGGCCTTCGACCACGTCACGATCGACTGGAACTCGCACGGCCACGACCCCCAGCACGGCTTCGACGTCCCGCATTTCGACGTCCACTTCTATCTGCTGGACAGGCCGACGGTGGAGTCGATCCATCCCTTCGCTCCCGGCTACATCCCCGCTGCTGCCCGCGTGCCCGACCCGCGCTACCTCCCGAAGGGGTACGCACCGTCCGGAGATCCGCTGACCTCGACGGTCGCAGGTATGGGACTGCACTGGGTGAACACCACCGAGACCGGGCACGATTCCGCTGCGGAACACCACTTCACCGAGACGGTGCTCTACGGCACGTGGGACGGCCGGCAGGCGTTCATCGAACCCATGATGAGCCGGGAGTGGCTCGCGTCCCGGCCTGCGATCCACGAGCCCCTTCCCCAGCCCGAGGCCTACCAGCGCGCGGGTCTGTACCCCACCACCTACTCCGTGTGGTGGGACGAGGCGTCGCAGACGTACACGGTCGAACTCGGCGGGCTCACGATGCGCGAGGCGTCGTAGATCGGCCGGTCGAGCGGGCTCAGTCCAGCGGGGAGACGCGGATGAGGTTGCCGTCCGGGTCCGACACCACGAATGTCCGCCCGAACACCTCGTCGCGAGGTGCCTCCACGACCGTCACCCCCTTGCCGGCCCACTCGTCGTAAATCGCATCGACGGCGGCTGCCGAGCCCGGCACCATCAGGCCCACCTCCGAGAACCGCGGCGCGTTCGCATCCACGGTCTCGGCACGACCCGACCACAGCGCGAACAGCACTTCCGGCGCCACTTCGAAGCAGACGTAGCGCGGGGTCGTCATCTGCGGGGTCATGTCGAACAGGTCGCTGTAGAAGCGAGTCGCACGTTCGACGTCGGTCACGTAGATCAGGAACAGGTTGGGCGACGACACGGTCATCGACATCCCCTTCCGGTAGGCGGTGAAGGCTTCGGGGACTACCGTGGCACCGAAACCCGACAGTTCCTGTCGTGTTTTCGAAAGGAGATCGAACAGTCCGTGAACCGGCCGCAGCGGTTGCTGAGCATGCTGGTCGTCCTGCAGGCCCGCAGACGGGTCACGGCCGCCGAACTCGCGGAGGAATTCGGCGTCTCCGGGCGCACCGTGTTGCGCGATGTGGAAACGCTTGCTGCTGCGGGCCTTCCGGTGGTCGCCGAACGCGGTAGGTACGGCGGCATCGTGGTGCTCCCCGGTCGGCAGACCGACCTGAACCGGCTCACCGCGTCCGAGGTGGACGTCCTGCGCGCCCTGGGTCTCGACATGGGCCGGGCCCGGCAACTCGGTGTCGACGCCACCGCACGCGACGCCGTCCACAAGCTCACCGCGCGCGGCCGGCGCACGCCGTCCAGCGCACGCGAGAACGACCTGCTGCCGCTGACCGAGGTGGTCACCGTCGACAACCGGGGATGGTTCGCCGCCGAGGACCGGGCCGACGTCGCTGCGCTCACCCGCGACCTGCGACGCGGACGGCGACTCGCGATCACCTACCGCTCGAGCGGGCACCGCGACGAACGCGAGATCGTCGTCGATCCGTACGGTGTGCTCTCCCGCGCCGGCCGTTGGTATCTCGTGGCCGACGATCAGGGGCGACCACGACTGTTCGCACTCACCCGCCTGAGTGCGTGGAAAGTGCTCGACCGGCCGCGCCGCCTGTCCCCCGGCCGGACCCTGCCCGCCCTGGCACGCGAACTCGGCGACGCGCTCGAACGACGCGAGGACGTCGTCGTCACCGCCGAGCTCGCGACGAGCCGTCTCGACCTCGCCCGGCGCATCCTCGGTGCCCGCCTGCGCGGAAGCACCGCAGGGCCGCGACCGGCCGTTTCGCGGATCACGGTGGCCTACGACTCGATCGACGGTGTGCGGCAACTGCTGCAGTTCGGCGAGCACATCGAGATCGTCGGGCCACCCGAGGCACGGGACCTCGTGGCAGGACTGGCCGAGTCGCTCCTCCGCCGTCATACCGCGCATCGTCGCCGCCCGTGAACTCCCGATGATCCGAAACCTGTCCCGGCTGCGGGGCGATTCCTATCGTGGGGAGATGTTCGACGCGCACCTGCACATCATCGATCCGCGCTTCCCCCTCGTCGAGAACGACGGGTATCTACCCGAACCGTTCACCGTCGACGACTATCTCGCGCGGGTCGCGCATCTGGGCGTCACCGGAGGAGCGGTGGTGTCGGCGTCGTTCCAGGCCTTCGATCACAGTTTCCTCCTCGACGCGCTCGACCGGCTCGGTCCGTCCTTCGTGGGTGTCGTGCACCTGCCGGTCACCGCTTCGGACCACGAGATCGTGCGGCTCGACGCGGCGGGCGTGCGGGCGGTGCGATTCAACGTCCGCCGCGGCGGGTCGGCGACCCTCTCCGAACTCGACCGGCTCGCCCGCCGGGTCCACGATCTCGTCGGCTGGCACGCCGAGTTGTACATCGATGCCCGCGATCTGGCCGATGTGCACTCGACGATCGCGGCGCTACCCGCGGTGTCGATCGATCATCTGGGATTGTCGCGGGACGGCCTGCCGTCACTGTTGCGCCTGGTGGACAGTGGTGTCCGCGTGAAGGCCACGGGGTTCGGGCGCGTCGACTTCGCGGTGGCCGACGCGCTGCGGGCCCTCGCCGATGCGAATCCCGCTGCCCTCGTGTTCGGCACCGATCTGCCGTCGACACGGGCACCACGACCGTTCCGGGACACCGACATCGCCCTCGTCGAGGACGTGCTCGGTGACGACCTCGCCGACGCGGTATTGCGCCGCAATGCTTCCGGGCTGTACCGGATCGAGACCGAAACCGCTCCAGGAACTTCGGTGTCTCGATAGACTCACGCTCGTCATCGGTGCGCGGGACGCGCCGCGGTATTCCTCGCCGCGGTCGGCTCCCGGACGTGACGTCCCTTTTTCCGAGGAGCAGCACCATGCCTGCACTGCGAAGTGCACGTCGAATTCTCGCCCTGGCGGCTCCCCTCGCTGCCGCAATCGCATTCACCGGTGCGGCGACCGCTGCACCCCCTCAGCCGCTGGGCACGGCGATCACCATCGGCTGCATCAATCAGGGCAGCCTCGCGTCGTTGACCTCGGTCGCGGCGCAACCCGGACCGGACGCCGGTATTCCCGGCGGACACGTGTTGTTCTCCACGCGGGAAGCGCTGTGGCCGGTCCCGGCAGCAGGCCAGGTCAGCGTCGCATGGCTCAATCGCACCACCGGCCGTACCGGCATCGTCGATCTGGGCGGTGCGTACCCGAACCTGTCGGCGCTGGTCGACACCGGACCGGGTGAAGTCGTGGCCACGGTGTTCGGCTCGGTGAATCTCGGCAGTGGACCGCTGTGCAACTCGACCCCCGCAGCCGGAGGCGTCGTAGTGCCGTGACATCGGGAGAGGCATCCGGCACCGCCCGCACCGGATGCCCCGTCACCGAGGTGAATACATGATGATGGCGACGCCCACGAGGCAGACGAGCGCGCCCGCGACATCCCACCGATCCGGCCGGAAGCCGTCCATCACCATGCCCCACACCAACGAACCGGCCACGAACACCCCGCCGTACGCGGCGAGGATGCGTCCGAAGTTCGCGTCGGGCTGGAGCGTGGCGACGAAACCGTAAGCGCCGAGCGCGATCACGCCCAGCCCCATCCAGATCCAGCCGCGGTGCTCGCGCACGCCCTGCCACACCAGCCACGCACCACCGATCTCGAACAGGGCGGCAACGGCGAACAGCAGCAACGACTTCAGCACGGTCACACGAGGAACTCTAGTCCTGCGGCACCGCACCCGACTCGATGCCGCGCACGCGCTCGTCCATGCCGTGATCGTCGAGCATCACCACGTCCACGCCCCGTCGACGCGTGGCGTTCGCCGCACTCGTGGCTTCCGTCGTGTGTCCGCCCTGCCCGGTGAGAAGCCGACGGGTCACAGTTCGTCGATGGAGATCACACCGTCCTGCAGGGCGCGGGCGAGCAGTGCGGTCTTCGTGGTCGCCCTACGCCCGACCCGGGCATACTTCTCGCGAATGCGGACGATGTGGGTGCTGACCGTGGCTGCGGTGACGAACAGGCTCGCAGCGGCCTCTGCCTTGGACTCGCAGAGCAACCAGGCCCGTAGGATCTCGATCTCGCGAGCCGAGAGTGCGGGCTTCTGTGGTGCAGGCTCCTGAGCCGGGGAATGTCCGAGCATCGTCGTCATAGCGCGTCCCTACCGAGATGAATACATGGGATCGAGCCGGGTCCCCCGACGAACACCGTTTCGAGTGGATACAACGTAACGGTTGAAGGCAACAATCACCCATACCGATCTCTTTCTGCCCGACAGAATACGGGCATCGGTACTTCGACCGCTCAACCGATCCGCCGGCCGTCGCGCCCGAGCTCGATACGTCGATGTCAGGAGTCGGCGCCTGCTTCCTCTTCTCGCACCACGCTCGACGCGTCGATGTCGTCGCGCAGACCGCGCCAGCTCGCGTGCCGCACACGGTCTCCTTCCGTCCATCCCCCGAACCGCACTTCCCCCACGAGTTCGGGCCGCAGCCACACCGCATCGCGGCGTTCGGCGGCCGGCACCTCGTTCGCGAACGGGTTCGTACGACTCGTGTGTCCCTTCATGGTCTTCGCCACCGACAGAAGGGTCTCGGCGTCGAAACCGGTCCCCACCTTGCCGACGTAGACGAACTCGCCGTCGTCGTAGACGCCGAGCAACAGGGATCCGAAGGTGGAGGCGCGATTGCCGCGGCCGCGCCGATATCCTCCGAGCACGACGGTCTGGGTGAGCCAGTTCTTGGACTTGATCCACCCCGCTCCGCGTTTGCCCGGCAGGTATACGGAGTCACGGCGCTTCGCGACCACGCCCTCCCAGTTCTTCGCCCGGCTGCGGTCGAGAGCGTCGGGTCCGTCACCCGGGAGCAGATCGGGGACGATCAGTCCGTCCGTCGCGGCGGCAAGCGCCTCGAGGACCCGGCGGCGATCGTCGTAGGTCTTGCGCAGCAGCGAGACCCCGTCGAGATACAGCACATCGAACACGCGGTACTCGTAGTTCACGCCGCGCTGCAGCATCGAGAAACTCGTCACGCCGGAACGGTCCACCGCGACGATCTCCCCGTCGAGCACCGCCCGGTGACCGTCGAGGATCGTCGCGAGTTCGACGAGCTTCGGATAGTCGCCGGTGACATCGCGTCCGGATCTACTGCGGAGCCTCACCGTGCCGTCCTCGATCTCCGCGATCGCGCGGTATCCGTCCCATTTGCCTTCGAACGCCCAGTGTTCGGCGTCGAGATCCGAGACGTCACCGGGGGTCGCGAGCATCGGCGCCAGGTCGTGCGGGAAGACCTTCGACCCCGACGGCCCGCCGTCGGACGAAGGCTCGGGGGTCGGCTCCGCCTGGTCTTTCATGCGATGCGCGAGCCACTGGTTCTTCTCGGTGCGGATCAGCGCGTACCGTCCCTCGATCCGCTCGCCGTGGAAACGGACGATCACCTCGTCGTCCCGCCACTTCTCGGTGTCGTAGGTGCCGGTGTCCCACACGGTCATGCTGCCGGCACCGTATTCGCCCTTCGGGATCGTCCCGTGGAAGGTCAGGTACTCGATGGGATGATCCTCGGTCCGTACCGCCAGGTTGTTGCGCCCGGAGGTCTCCGGCAGGTTCTTCGGCACCGCCCAGGAGGCCAGCACACCGTCGCGTTCGAGCCGCAGGTCGTAGTGCAGGCGACGCGCATGGTGTTCCTGGATGACGAACCTGTTGCCGGGACCGTCGTCCGGGACGCGGTCGGGCACGGGTTCGGGGGTGCGCGCCGCGTCGCGCTTGCCGCGGTAGGTGTCCAGGGCGTCGCCGCCGGACGCAGTGCCGCCGCCGAGCGGCGGATCCAGTCCGGCGAGCAGGTCCCCGAGCTCGTCGATACGAGCGAGCACGTCGCGGAACTGCAGTTGCGAGAGGTCGGGATCGTCGAGTTCGTCCCAGCTACGCGGGGCTGCAACCCACGGCTCGTCGCGACCGCGCAGCGAGTACGGAGCCACCGTCGTCTTGGAACTGTTGTTCTGACTCCAGTCGACGAAGACCTTGCCTTCGCGCGCGGATTTCGCCATCGTCGCGGTCACCAGGCCGGGAAGGGTGGTCTCGAGATTGCGCGCGACCTGCTTCGCCACCTTCGACGCCCCCGCCGAGGACAACACCCGGTCGAGCGGAACGTACAGGTGTATCCCCTTGCTGCCACTGGTCACGGGATAGGCGTCCCACCCGAGTTCTGCGACGGTGTCGCGCACGTGGCGGGCGACCTCCGCGCACTCGGCCAGGCCCACCCCGGGCCCGGGGTCGAGATCGAAGACGATGCGGGTCGCGGGTCCGGCCTTCTCTCCGTCGAAACGCCACTGGTGGACGTGGAGTTCGAGGGCTGCCTGTTGTGCGAGCCAGACCAGTCCGGCGACCGAATCGAACAGCGGGTAGGTGACCCGCCGGTCCTTGTGGTGCAGAGTGCGACGCTCGATCCATGCCGGTGCGTGGTCCGGAAGGTTCTTCTCGAAGAAGGACTGTCCACCGACGCCGTTCGGCCACCGGTTGCGGGTCGTGGCCCGGCCGGCGATGTGGGGCAGCATCGCCTCGGCGATCGCTTCGTAGTACTCGACGACCTCACCCTTCGTCGTCCCGGTGCTCGGATACAGCACCTTGTCGAGGTTGGTCAGGGTGATGCGGTGACCGTCGATCGTCCGGGTCGGCATACTTCGGATTCTGCCAATTCGGACGCGTTCGGGTGCGGTGTCGAAGAGGGTGATCGGGGCGGCACGTCCGTGAACGCCGAAGCTCCGGGCGGACAGATTCGAAGCAGCGTGAGGCACGCTGTACAGCGCCGAAACCCTGTCGCCCGAGCAGGGGAATGGGGCGGCAGGGTCCGGCATCGCCCGAGTGGCCGACATCGGACCCACCCGGCGGCGGTGATCGTCCGCGCAGGGGGGTGACAGGCGATCATCGTTATCCCGAGAGTACGCCGAATGGCCCCGGCCGGGATCGAATGTGCATGTTCGAGGTACTGCCGACGGGGCAGGTGGACGCATCCGACCCCCTGCGCCGGAAGTCTCACGCCCCGTCGGCAGTCTCGACAGCGACGCATTGTTCGCTTCCGGTGCAGTCTATTCGTTTTTCGGCGATTCGTCGGTAATCCGATCGGATCACAACCGTCCCGTGCCGGTCACACGAGGGGATCGACCGTAGACGGACCGGTATTGCGCCGCGAACCGGCCGGGCGACGAGAAGCCCCACCGCGCCGCTATCGAGGCCACCGTCTCGCGGTTCGGGTCGGCGGTCTGCAGATCACGGTGGGCCCGCTCGAGTCGTACCGAACGCAGGTACCGCACAGGCGTCGTGTGATGATGGCGCACGAAATCGTATTGCAGGGCGCGCCCTCCGACGCCGGCGGCAGCGGCGATATCGGCCAGTCTGATCGGGCGAGCAGCTTCGGCCTCGATGAAGGCGACGGCCTTCTGCAGAGCCGCAGGCGCGGGTGCGGTGTCCAGCACTTCCCGGATCGAGGACGGCTCATGTGTCCGGCCGGAGACGAGCACCTCCTCCGCCAATCGAACCGCCGGTACGGCGGCACGGCGGGAGGCCCGAAGCAGCGATTCCTTCGCCTGTCCGGCATCGAGGCCGTATCGTTCCATCAGCACGCCCGTCGCCCGTTCGATTGCAGCCCGCGAGGCCCACACCTGCTCCTCCGAGGGAGAAAGGTGGATCTCGCCCACCCGCTCGTTCGCACGTGTGTCCATGATCCGTTCCCACCGTCCGGACGGCCCCTATGTCAGCATACGTGCACGTCGACCGCCTGCCGGCCGAAGATTCCGTAGCCCACGTCGAACCGGACCCGCTGACCACTTGTCAGGAAGCGGTAACCGCTCCCGTCGATCTGTGAATAATGCACCAGGATTTCGGTGCCGTCGTCGTCACGGATGAATCCGTGTCCCAGACCGGCATCGAACCACAGCACAACTCCGTGCTCCATTGTCGTCCCCTGCCACCGTTCGCGAATTTCCCGACGGAGCAGCGATGCGGAAGCGTATCCCCTGCGCTCCCGGCAGTCCCTCTGCACCTGTCATTGAATCCTGTTCGGGGGGCCGGGGGAAGCGCCCGCGCCGAATCGGTGACATTCGTACCATTTCTTCCGATTCATCTGCGTGCCAACGGGGTTGGTTCGAGTCCGGACTTCCGGAAGTAGAGAGGTGCACCCGATGCCTCCGCCGGTGTACCTACACACCGCATGTCTGTCGATGTATACCCAACGGGCACTTGTCATTCGGATCGTCTCGACAATCCGTTCGAGGACGGATCAGGTGACAGACTCCTCCTTCACCACATCGGACCCTCCGGTCCGTTCCGCAGCGGTGATCGCGCAGGCCGCACCGACGAGGGTGAGGTGACTGAAGGCCTGAGGGAAGTTGCCCACCTGTCGCCCTGCCTGCACGTCGTACTCCTCCGCGAGCAACCCGAGATCGTTGGCGAGTCCGAGCAACCGCTCGAACAACGCACGAGCGTCGTCGACGCGGCCGTTGAGGGCCAACGCGCTCACCAACCAGAACGAGCAGGCGAGGAACTGTCCTTCGTCACCGGGAAGTCCGTCATCGGTCTTCGCCGTGGAATAACGCGACACGAAGCCGTCGCGACCGAGTTCGTCCCGGAGCGCATCGAGCGTCGACGTGACCCGATCGTCGGTCGGGGGAAGGAAACCGACGAGCGGGATGAGCAACACGCTGGCATCGAGTTCCGCGGAGCCGTAGTACTGTGTGAACGTACCGCGGACCGGGTCGTATCCCCGTTCACACACCTCGCGGTGGATCTCGTCACGGGTCTGCTTCCACCGTTCGACGGGAGCCTCGAGCCCGAACGTCTCCGCGAGCCGGACCGCCCGATCGAAGACGACCCAGGCCATCACCTTGGACTGTGTGAAATCCCGGCGGGGACCGCGCGTTTCCCAGATCCCGTCGTCGGGATCACGCCAGATCTTCTCCACGTGCTCGATGACGGCCTGCCACCTGGGCCACATGTGCGGTTCGATCCTGCCGATCGCTTCGGCTCCCTTGTACGCGACGCTGAGGACTTCTCCGTACACGTCGAGCTGGAACTGTTCCGCGGCCGCGTTCCCGACCCGGACGGGTGCCGAACCTTCGTAGCCGGGAAGATGTCCCACCTCGAACTCGGTCAGTCGACGTTCTCCTCTGATGCCGTACATGATCTGCACATCGGCCGGATCACCCGTTCCCGCCCGGAGCATGAAATCACGGAAGGACAAGGCCTCACCGGTGTACCCGCCTGCGAGCAGCGCTTCGAGTGCCAGGACCGAGTCGCGCAACCAGCAGTATCGGTAATCCCAATTGCGTACCCCGCCGAGTGCTTCGGGCAGTGAGGTGGTCGGGGCCGCCACGATTGCACCGGTCGTCTCGTCGGTCATCCCTTTGAGGACGATCAGGGACCGCATCACCTCCTCGCGATACGCCCCGCTGTAGGTGCATCGTCCCGTCCAGTCGCGCCACCACTCCACGGTTCGCGCGAGCGCGGATTCGGCGTCCTCGACGACGGGAGCCGGTTCGAAGGATGCGTGCCGGTCCAGGCCGAATCGGTACCGGGCGCTCTCCACGGCGACGAATTCGGATTCGATGCTTCCTGCACGGATTTCCAAGGGCACCGTCGTACACAGATGGAAGGCATCGGGACCGGCCGTCGCAACAGCACCGTCGGCCACGGCCTCCACCCACGGCGTGACGGCAGCGTAATCCGGTCGCAACGACAGGTGCATGCGCATCGGTACCCGGCCCCGCAGACCTTCGACGATGCGGATCAGCCGAGGCGGGCCCCCTCCGCGGCGAGGCATGAAGTCGATCACCCGGACGGCACCGTCCGCCGTCTCGAAATCGGTCTCGAGCACCAGGGTGCCGTCGACGTAGCGGCGGGTGATCTCGACGGGCTCCGTTGCGGGTGCGACGAGCCAGCGTCCGTGTTCCGGGCCGCCGAGCAGAGCCGCGAAGCACGAACCGGAGTCGAACGAGGGCAGGCACAACCAGTCGATCGAGCCGTTGCGCCCGACCAGCGCGGAGGTCTGCAGATCACCGATGAAACCGTAGTCCTCGAGAAGCATGCCGTTACCTCCGCGAGAAATGGAGTCGAGTCCTTCGATAGTCCTCTGTTCCCGGATGCGGGGTCAAGGTCACGGTTTCGACTCGGCACTGCCACTCGAGTACTTCCGCGGGGATCATGACGAGCAGAAGTGCGGCGACATCCTTCGCGACGGAAAGCACGAGATGATCGAGAAGCCGGCATCGGAACCGTCTGCCCCCATACGGCGAATGTTGCTGCCCCTCGCCCTCGCCCAGTTCATCTGCAGCTTCGCAGGTTCGAACATGAACGTGATGATCAACGACATCAGCGTCGACCTGGACACCACGGTGCAGGGCGTCCAGACCGCGATCACCGTGTTCCTTCTGGTCATGGCGGCGTTCATGATTCCGGGCGGGAAGCTGACGGATCGATGGGGCCGCAAGCGATGTTTCGTCGCCGGCCTCGTCCTGTACGGGGCAGGCGCGCTCATGAGTGCGGCAGCACCCGGCCTGGGCATCCTGATCGTGGGCAACTCGATTCTCGAAGGAATCGGCACCGCCCTGCTGATCCCGCCCGTGTACATCCTCACGACAATGCTCTTCACCGACACGAAGTCTCGGGCACGGGCCTTCGGCGTGATCACGGGGATGGGTGGGATAGGCGCCGCAGCAGGCCCGCTGATCGGTGGGTTGATCACCACCGCGATCGACTGGCGGGCGGCCTTCGTGTTCCAGGCTCTGATCGTCGCCGCCATCGTTCTTCTGAGCAGAAGACTCGATGATCCCCTGCCCCCGGACCCGACCACACCGTTCGACGGAATCGGTGCCGTGCTGTCGGCCGCAGGTCTCGTCTGCATGGTCATGGGAATCCTTCAGGCGGACAACGCACTCTCGGTGTCGGCGACACTCATCGGTATCGGAATCCTGCTCGTCGTGGGATTCTTCCTGCACGTACGGAGATTCGAACGGGCCGGCAGAGTGCCGCTGCTGTCG